>WJJA01000295.1 GCA_014729955.1 bacterium | reverse complement strand
GGGAATGAATAGATGAATTCGTCTTGAAAACATTCTGTGCCGAAGCAAAACTATATAGCGCGACACTATCTTATTGTTATTATGCTATATAGAAAAGAATATTTTCTTCATTCATGAAATATTCGGGTTAGGAACAAAGCGTATCCCTTCGCCGGACACTCCGCACCTGCCTGCAATCCGTTCCAGACGCTGCCGATAGCTTTTCTTCATCGGTTCACCTTCCTTTCCAGTTCTTCGAGCCGTTGCTCCAGCACCCGGGTTTCCAGCGCCTTCCGATAGCTCTCAAGGATGCCGGTCAGCGCCTGTTCCTTTCCGGATGTAATCTCCCGACCTTCTATCATCACGTAACCCCACAAAGGCATGTTACGTCTTACAGAGGTTGACCTCCATTCATCTGCACAGCAAACAGAAGAATGACACCGAACGGTATGGAGATATCCGCCAGGTACGGCTTTTTGCCATGATCGCGGGTTTTGTGCTGCTGATTGCCTGTATCAACTTCATCAACCTGGCGACGGCTCGTGCGGCGGGACGAGCACGAGAGGTGGGGCTGCGCAAGGTGATCGGCGCACAGCGAGAGACCCTGATCGCGCAGTTTCTCGGCGAATCGTTCGTGATCACGGGGATTGCGACGGCTTTGGCGCTCCTTCTGTTGCGCATGGTGCTGCCGATGTACAACACCCACCTGGGCCGCGAGCTGACGCTGCTAGGTCCGAATCCGACTGGGACTACGGCCATGCTGGTCGGACTGTACCTGCTGGTCTCGCTCCTTGCCGGTTTGTATCCGGCATTCTACCTCACTTCGTTCCGTCCGAAGTCGATTCTGCAGGGGGAGGTGACGCGAGGGAAGCGTGGGGCGCGAGCGCGCAAGGCTCTGGTTGTGTTTCAGTTTACCATATCGGTTGCGCTGATGGCCTGTATCAGTGTGGTCGCATCTCAAATGCAGTACCTGCGCGGTAAGGATCTGGGATATCACCGGGAGAATATCCTCACCTTTCCTTTGACCGACGCGCTTCGTTCACATTGGAAGGAGCAGAAGGCACGTTTCGAGAACCTGCCAGGGGTTGAAGGCATAACCGCGTCGAAACGGATCCCTTCCGGCGGTTTGTACGATTCCCCCGGTACACAGGTGGAGATCGACGGCACCCTGCAATGGATCGACTTCAGCATGCCGCATGTGCGTGTCGAACCGACATTCCTGGATGTATACGGCGTGGAGATGGTAGCGGGGCGTGATTTCGACCCGATGCGAGCGAGCGATTTCACCGAGGCGTATGTCGTCAACGAATCGGCGGCTCACGCGATGGGGTTTGAACGCATGTCGGACGTTCTCGGTACGACCGTCAAGCCGCTGGGGTACGAGCTGGGGCAGATTATCGGCGTCTGCAGGGATTTCCATTACGAGACGCTACGCAATCGGATTCAACCAATAATAATCTATCCGTCAGGTGAAGTGAACACGGTATCGATTCGGATTGCCGGGGCGTCCACAGCGTCCACGATACGTGCGATCGCTGAAACCTGGGAATCAATCCATCCGGGCGGGACCTTCGACTACACCTTTCTCGATGAACACCTGGCGGCGCTGTACCATGACGACCGGCGCATGATGCAGATGTTTATTGCCTTCGGTGCGTTGGCGGTTGTAATCGCATGCCTGGGACTCGTGGGACTGGCGACCTTCGCGGCGGAACGACGACGGCGTGAGATCGGGGTACGCAAAACCCTCGGCGCGAGTGTGCAAAGCATTGTCGGGTTGCTGACCGGCGAGTTCAGCGTCCTGGTACTGCTTGGGTCGATTGTTGCGGTGCCGATTGCGTGGTTCGGGATGAGAGCCTGGCTGGGGACATTCGCATACAGGATAGACCTGGAGCTGTGGCACTTTCCGGCAGCATTCGGAGCGGCCTTGCTGATTGCACTGGCAAGCGTTTCATGGCAGGCCTTCCGTGCTGCGTCGATCAACCCCGTGGATGCTTTACGGCAGGAATGAATCGTGTACGAGATCGTTACTTCGCCGCACGTGCCGCTTTGCGAACCGCCTCTTCGGTGAGGTGACGTTTGCGCAGACGCAGAGAGTTCGGTGTGACCTCCACCAGTTCATCCTCCGCGATGAATTCGAGCGCAGTTTCCAGGGTAAGGATGCGCGGCGGGTGCAGCATGTAGTTGTCGTCAGAGCCGGCGGCGCGCATGTTGGTCAGCTTTTTCTCCTTCGTGGGATTGACCCACATGTCGTCAGAGCGGTTGTTTTCCCCGACAATCATCCCGGAATAGACCTCCACGCCCGGTCCGACGAACATCTGCCCGCGTTCCTGCAGGTTTTGCAGCGCATAGGCGTTGGCTTTGCCTTCACGGTCGGCAATGAGGGTGCCGTTCTTGCGGTGCGGCACCTCGCCCGCATGGCCGCGCCATCCGAGGAAGTTGTGGTTCAGGATCGCCGTGCCGCGGGTTTCTACGATCATCAGCGAGCGCAAACCGAGCAGGCCTCGCATCGGCACCTCGAATTCGATCCGCACCCAGCCGCTGGAGTTGTTCACCATCTTGATCATCTTGCCCTTGCGGAACCCCATGGTCTGGGT
>WJJA01000294.1 GCA_014729955.1 bacterium | reverse complement strand
GGTTCCAGCAGTGTCTCGAACTGGCTCATCCAATGAGCTCCCTCTTCAACCGTTTCTAATACCTTGACACATGCGAAGACGGAAAGGTCGCAGGGTCTCCCAATTCGGGCTCTTGTGCTCCAGAGAACGGGAGGTGACTCTTGAAAGATCGTAGGTTTCGGTCTCGGTAGTCTACACCATTCACCGTATGGTTCAACCGGAAACAGCGATGAACACGCAGGCGGTTTCGATCGAGTTGGCACGTCTTGCCGTTGAGCTTGTACAAATGGACGATGAGTCAGCCCGCAGGACGATTGACAGGCTGAAATCAGAAGGGCTGTCGCGTGAACAGGTACGTGAGGCAATTTTGCAGACCTACCTGTTTGACGGCTACCCGACTGCCCTGGAGGGTCTGTTTCTGCTTCGGGACCAATGGCCGGGCAAAGCGGCCCCACTGGAGGAGCCGGATTTCAACCAATGGGAGACCTGGCGCGCGCGCGGCCGTGAACTCTATCAAAGGATTTACGGAAGCGTAGCGGATCGTCTGCAGGAAGTCGCCAAAGCAGCGGCTCCGGAACTGGCGGAATGGATGGTCGTTGAGGGGTATGGAAAGGTGTTGTCAAGGCCCGGTCTTGACATCCGGACACGGGAAATGGTGATCGTAGCCATTCTGCTTGTAAAAGGGAGAAAACGCCAACTGGAAAGCCATATCCGGGGTGCATTGCGTGTCGGCGTTCCGGCTGAGGATCTGTATGCGATGCTCCAGCTACTAAGGTCTCATTGCAAGCCTGAGTATAGACGGGCGGCATGGGATATGATCGATCAGCGCACGAGTCGCACACAATAGCCCGAATATTTCATGAATGAAGAAAATATTCTTTTCCAAATACCATATTAACAACAAGATAGCGTCGCGCTATATGGTTTTGCTTCGGCACAGAATGTTTTCAAGGCGAATTCATCTATTCATTCCCCCTTCGGGCGGTCCCAACTGCGTCATCTGCTTTGTTGCGAAGGATTCGCGGTATGGCAATACAGCTTCATTCTCCGCGCCTCACATCTGACGCAGTTTGAACTCGTGAAATATTCGGGATAGACGGCCGCGAATTCCAACGTTGATTGTGGTGCCATTTCTGCCATTCCTGCCATGTTGGCAGGGTTAGTATTCAAATGGTTTCCGGTTTGCCGGTATTCCGAGAGGCGACGGAGTCCCCGGGAGCGTTCCTCTATCAGCCCTATACTAACTGCACCCGTTCCATCGTAAGCCGTAACGCAGTGTTGACAGGCATTACAGCGATCGCTTCTTCATCGACGAGGAACCAAGTCTCGTTGAACCTCTGATATTCTTCCGTTTCGCTCCAGCCGGCACATCCCTTGCAAACAGTTTAGGCGAAAAGAACGACTTGTGTCGATCCATCGGTTTCGAACAAACTCGAACATAGAACAGAAGAGGTGTGTTTCATGGACAAGATCATAGGGATTGATCTGGGTACAACCAACAGTGTCGTAGCGGTGATGGAAGGCGGCGAACCGACGGTGATTGCGAATGCCGAAGGGGCGCGCACGACACCATCCGTCGTGGCGTTTACCAAAGACGGACAGCGTCTCGTCGGCGCGCCGGCCAAGCGTCAGGCCATTACCAATCCAGAGAAGACGATTTCTTCGATCAAGCGGTTCATGGGCCGTCAAATCGGCGAAGTCCAGAGTGAAATCGAAGAGGTGCCGTACAAGATCGTCGGCGGTTCGAACAATGTCGCACGTGTCAAAATTGACGACCGTGACTATTCTCCGCCAGAAATTTCGGCGATGACCCTTCAGAAGCTGAAACAGGCGGCGGAAGACTACCTCGGCGAGAAAGTAACGCGTGCCGTTATCACGGTGCCGGCATATTTCAACGATTCACAGCGGCAAGCGACCAAGGATGCCGGCGAAATTGCCGGGCTGAAAGTCGAACGGATCATCAATGAACCGACGGCTGCTTCGCTGGCTTACGGCCTGGAAAAGAAGACCAACGAAAAGGTCGCAGTCTACGACCTTGGCGGCGGTACGTTCGACATTTCCATTCTTGATATCGGTGACGGTGTGTTCGAAGTTCTTTCCACGAACGGCGACACTCACCTTGGCGGCGACGACTTCGACAAGCGCATCATCGACTGGCTCGCTGATGAATTCAAAAAGGAAAGCGGTATCGATCTGCGCAAGGACAAGATGGCTCTGCAGCGCCTGAAGGAAGCTGCTGAGAAGGCGAAAATCGAGCTCTCTTCGACCTCCTCCACGCAGATCAACCTGCCGTTCATTACGGCCACTCAGGATGGCCCGAAGCACCTGGACATCACGCTCAGTCGTTCCAAGTTTGAGAGCATGGTATCGGACCTGGTTGAACGTACCATTGAACCCTGCCGCAAGGCGCTCAAGGACGGCAAGCTGAGCACCGGCGACATCGATGAAGTCATCCTGGTTGGCGGATCGACCCGTATTCCGGCCATCCAGGAAGCGGTCGAGAAGTTCTTTAACAAGAAGCCGCATAAAGGTGTGAACCCGGACGAAGTAGTTGCTGTCGGTGCAGCGATTCAGGGCGGTGTGCTCGCAGGCGATGTGCAGGATGTGGTGTTGCTTGACGTTACGCCGCTTTCACTCGGCATCGAGACGCTTGGCGGTGTGATGACCAAGCTGATCGAGTCGAACACCACGATTCCTACTCGCAAGCAGGAGATCTTCTCGACAGCTGCGGACAACCAGACCTCGGTCGATATTCACGTTCTGCAGGGCGAGCGCCCGATGGCCCAGGACAACAAGACCATCGGACGGTTCCAGCTGACCGGTATTCCACCTTCACCGCGCGGTGTCCCGCAGATCGAAGTAACGTTCGACATCGATGCCAACGGCATCCTATCGGTATCCGCCAAGGATAAGGCAACCGGGAAGGAGCAGAGCATCAAGATCGAGGTGTCCAGCGG
>WJJA01000042.1 GCA_014729955.1 bacterium | reverse complement strand
TTGATGATGGGATCCCACAGATCGTCCAGCTCACCGCGGGTCGCCCAGCCGGTGTTCACCGGACCGTTCTGGCTCGGGTTGGTTTCGGATTCGTTGTACTCGACACGCTCCATGTTGTCGAAGTACTCTTCGAAACTCATGCCGCCGCCTTCACGACGCGCCGTCATGTCGTCCCAAGGCGTGCTCAGAACGTTCAGGTCGGTATCCCATTCCACCGGACCGCAGCCCACGTTATCGATCATGAAGCTGCCTTCCGAGACCCACGGGTTTTCACCGTCAAGATAGACCGTCATCTCGAGGGTGGTCACGCTGGTTTCGGCTTCCGGGTTGGTCATTTCTACGTCGTTGATCTCGAGTGTCTCATCTTCCACCACTTCCATATCTTCCATCATATGGGTCCAGTAGAAGTCGTGAGACATCTCGATGTCGAAGAATCCAACCGGAACTTCTTCGATGAAGAAGTCGCCGTTGGCATCGGTAAACGTTTCGATCGGGGTGCCCATGAGCCATACACGGACGCCTTCAATCGGGTTGCCGTCGCAGTCATGGACGTTTGTACCGGAGATCGAACCGTAAGCCGGTTCGCCCGCGCCCCAGACACCGGCGTCGTCAATCGTGACACCGTAGTAGCCGGTCACGCTGCCGTCGGTACCGTGCACCCAGCTGATCTGGATGACCTGGCCGACATAGTCGCCCAGCGGGAACCGTATCTGTGACCACTGCTGTCCGTTGGAGGTAAAGCCGGGTTCGCTGTCGAGACCGACAACGGAATCATCCGGATAGCCGCCTACAGGATGGATCACTTCCCAGGTTTCACCCATGTCCGCGCTGACCTGGACATTGTAACCGTCCCAACCGGTTTCATAATAGAACCAGTGCGAGAAGGCCAGGAACGCGTTGGGATCGGTGACCATGATTTCGACCTGACCGGTCAAACGGTCATAGGAGTTGTTGTTGTAGCTGGAGGCGTTCAACGGAGCACCCCAGGCACTGAGACCGGAGTTCGCGTTGGACGGGTTCAGAGTGACTTCACCCCATTCCCAGTCGCCGTCGGATGTCATGTCCCAGGGACCGACATCTTCTTCGAAGTCGTCGAAGAGGTACGCTGTACCGGACAGAACTTCACGTACCGACGGGACGGAATGGTTCGGAACTTCGTCACGTGCGGTAACCGCAAGCACGTAGCTCTGGTACAGTTCCGGAGCTTCCCATGTGTAGTTCAGGTCGGTGGTGGTACCGAGTTCGACAAACTCACCGTCTACTTCCTGCCAGATGGTGTAGCTTTCGAGGTCGACCAGGTCGGTACCGTCCGCGTTTGTGGTCGGCGCTGCCCAGGTCAAGGTGATGTCAAGCTCTTCCGCTTCCCAGGAAAGGTCGTCCACCATGGCGGGAGCCATGTTGAAGGACACTGTTTCCGGGTTGCTCCAGTTCGACAGAATATCCTCGCCGCCTTCCGGATCTTCGACCCAGGCGTTGGCGCGAATCTGGATATCCATGTCTTCGTAATCGGAACCGATTTCCGCGAAGAACGGAATGCCTTCTTCCGGATCGATCGGTTCGGTGTTGGCATCTTCCCAGGTCGTTCCTTCGTCGGTGCTGTACTGGACGTTGTAGCTGAGCACTTCGTCCAGCTCATCCACGAACGGAATTTCGCTGTGACGCGGAACATAGGGGATGTCTGCGAAACGATCCATCGGAGCCGTTTCGACGTCGTATGCCGTGCTTTCCTTGTCGGAAAGATCCGGCAATGAACCTTCCGGCGCGGTCATGTTGAATCGACCGGTCACCATGTCAGCGCCGCCGTCGGGCAGGTACTGCACCGTCGGAGCGATGAACGGATCGCCGTAGGTGGTCGGACCGAGAATGGTCCAGTCACCCGTCGAAATACCCCAGACGCGTCCCGGAGCGGTCGGCGCCTCGTCAAGCGCGATGCCTTCACGACCGGAAATCGGGGCCGGATGGTGGAAGGTCACGAAGAAGATCGGGGTGGTGGTGACACCCGGTTCAATCGTCAACCAGGGATCGCCTTCTTCAATCATCATCTGTTCCGATTCCCAGACGATATCGCCGGGGGTGCCGTCGCCGGCATCGTTCCAGACGTTGAAGATGACCGGGTCGATGGTGCCGTCCGGCCAGCCCGGGAAGCCGTCATCGAGATCCTTCATGCGGATATCGACACTCAGAACTGTGACGTCCTGCGAGGTCGGAATGATATCAACAATACCGCCAAGGTGCCAGTCTTCCGTCAGGTTGGTGTCCCAGGTCAGGAAGTTGTCCGGGACATCATCCTGGTAAATCGGGAAGGTTTCCACCTGGCCGGCAAAACCGCTCGGCGGAGCCAACGACACGTTCACACCGTTGTCGAACTCAGTGTCGATGCCGGTGATCAGCGGCGGAGATTCCGGGCTGAGCGGATCCATCATGAAGTCATGGACCACACCGAATTCGCCTTCGGGGAAGCTGAACGGATCGGAATTGTAAGGTTCATACGGACCGATGCCGCCTTCAACCGTGAACGTACGGTCGCCGCTGAAATCTTCAATCTCACGAGTGATTTCGTAGTAACCGTCCGCATCGGTGGTCGCGGTCCACTGGTTATCGAGATCGTCAGTCACCGTGATGAACACGCCTTCAATCGCCGGGTTGCCGGCTTCAGAACCGGTCACCGTACCGCTGATGGAGCCCCACGGATCCATGTCGAAGTCGTAGACCGTTTCGAACTCGTCGCCGGTGGTCAGGCCGGTGGCGGAATAGTCAGAATATCCGTCTGCAGTCACTTCCATGTCGTAGGGACCGGCATCCGGATCGACCAAAACGACATATTCACCGTTCATGTCACTGGTCACTTCCGTGATGTAACCGTTCTGGTCGGTCACCATCACGTGCGCGCCCGCGACGCCGTTTTCCGTCCAGGTGTCGGTGATCGTACCAACAAACGCCTGCCATTCGACTTCCGGGACGGAAATCACGAAAGCGGATTCGTCAGTGATCGTTGCATGGTCGATCGTGACAGCTTCGGTACCGTCGGCGTTCTCAATACCAACGGTCGGGGTGAAGCCGCTCCAGGGGTTCTCCGACTCGTTGAACTGGAACTTGATCGCGCCTGTGTCACCGTCGAGGATCATCTGGAACTCGGCGAACTGATCGAGCGGCGGGGACGGATACGGCGAGGTGTACCAGGTTACGATGAAGTCGTTTTCATCTTCATCGTAGTAGTGCCAGACACCGTAGTCGTCGCTGTTGTCGCAGTCGAAGTCATCCCAGAAGGGGTGCACGCCCGCGTTCGGGGTGGCGGTGTTCGGGATCACCTGGTTGACAAAGCTGAAGTAAGTGCTGCTGTAAGTGAAGGAAGAACCGCCGTTGGCGCCGATGTTAATCTGGTCGTAGGCATCGCCGTAGAAGTTGAAGGTCATGCCCATGTCGAACAGGTTGGTGGCGCTGTCGTCACCGAGCAGCGGGTGCGTACCGAGATCGTTGGTACGGATTTCCACCCACTCAAAGGTGCCGGTGGAGACTTCGTAGCCGGCGGGCAGCGGACGACCGGAAACCACGTCACTGAAGACGAGGGTTGCCTCGCCGTAGCCGTAATCGGCAGCCACTTCCGCTTCGTAGAGACGGCCGTTCATCAGACCGGTCACGGAGGCGGATTCGTTCGGGAAGATGTCAGGCAGCAGTTCGCCTTCAACACGCAAACGATAGCCGAGGAAGTCTTCCGGCAGTTCGTCGAGTTCGCCGCTACCGCTGTTTTCGTAGTGGCTCAGGACCGCTTCAAGATGCGCCAGTTCGGCACGCAGGTCGGCAAGACCTTCGTTGCGCTTCTCGCCGCTTTCAATGCCTGCGACCTGGTTGCGCAGCATGTTGATGCGGAACCGCAGGTTGTCAAGATCACCCGGGTGGTTCAACGGGGGATCCCACATCACCGTGAAGGAGCCGTCGTCCGCCGTGAAGGTCGGGTTGGTCGGCGGCAGAACTTCCGGCAGTTCCAGGTCGATGGACGGGTTGTTGAGCTCGAGCGTGACATCGTAGTATTCATCGTGGAAGCCGTTCACGCCCGGCTGGGTATAGTTGACCTGGATTTCGTAGTCGCCCAGCAGCACCATGTTTTCCGCACCGAAGTCGAACTCACCGTTCTCATCGGTCGTGGTGGACATATCCGCGGTACCGCCGAGGATGCGTACGATCGTGCTTCCAACCGGGGTATCCGGGGTATCCATGGACATGACTGTACCGTAGACACGGGTCATGTCGGTCACAGGCGCCAGGGAAACGTCGAGGGTATTGACTTCACCCGCGGTCACCTGGACGTTGCTGAAGGATTCGAATTCATACCCGAAGGTTTCGAACTCGACATCGTAGAAGCCGGGAGCCAACGGGGACAGTTCATACATACCGTCCGCGCCGGTGGTCGACATGGTGACCAGCTCGTCATCCTGGAAGGCAGAGACTTCGACGCCTTCAATCGGATCGCCTGTGTCACTGTCGGTAACCGTACCCGCAATCGCGCCGGGGCCGGCGATACCGGTCATCGCGACGTCGTCGATGCTGACGCCGGAATAGCTGTTCACGCTGAAGTCAGAAGCATGACGGAAGCCCATCATGATGCTCTGACCGTCCCATGCACCCAGCGGTACCGTAACCTCTTCCCAGACGCCGGCGCTGCCGGTGAAGCCGGCGGTGCCAAGACCGCTCACGTAGTCATCGTTGTACTGGTCGAGATCGACAGTTTCCCATGTGGTGCCGCCGTCGGTGGAGACGACCACGCAGTAACCGTCATAGCCGAACTCGTAGTGGACCCAGTGGTAATAGGTCGCAAACGCGCCCGCGTTGGTCACTGTGAAGGGAACCGGGTAGGCGAGAATGTCGTCGGCGTTGTTTTCGTAGTCGCCGTCGAGGTTCACACCCCAGACCTTCGTGCCGGAGTTGGCAGCATCCGGTTCAAGCACGACATCGCCCCATTCCCAGGTGTCGGTGACCGATTCCTGGTAGACCACTTCAAAGCCGCCGTCATCGGCTTCAAAATCGGTCGAGAAATCGGGCTCGGGGACCGGTTCGAGGTCGATGTTGTAGTTGTTGGTGCCTTCCGCGAGGGTGACATCCTGGCTGTAATCGAAATAGCCGTCCGCCGCAGCGGTCAGCGCGGTGGGGCCGGAATAGGCGTCAAACTGGAACCAGCCGGTTGCATCGGTGGTACCGCTGCCGCCGCCGGCGGTAACCATCGCGCCCTCAATCGGGTCGCCGGTTGCGTCATCGCTGACGAAGCCCTGCACGGTCGCATCCTCTTCGAGCAGGTAGTAGCTGATAGCCAGCTCTGCCATCGGCAGGCCTTCCGGGGTGCCGTTGTAGAGGTAGTTCAGGCCGGTGTCGCCGTCGCCCTGAATACCGATGGTGCAGCCGGCGATGTCGATATCGCCTTCAAGGGACTCGTACTGCATGACGACGCCGCCGTCGGCCAGGAAGATCACCTGCGCGGTGACCATGCCGGGGCTGGAGTCGGGATACTCGTTCCAGTCGATGAACGAGATGATCAACGCGTCCTGCCCGCCAAAGGTGGTTTCTTCGTAGAAGCACTGGCTCGTCGCCGTGCCGGCGGGATCCATGTCATCCCAGAACCACGCGATGAACGGGTAATCGTAGGAGGAGGGGATCTGCTGGTTGCCTAGCGAGAAGTAGTCCGAGCTAAACTTGATCGCGCCGTTGGACTCGACCCAGAACTCGCTGTAGGTCTCACCGTAGAAGTTGATCGAAAAATCGGTGAGGGCAATCGGTCCGACGCGGTTGTCATCAATAAATCCGGTGATTTCCGTACCGCTGGTCGTAATGTCGACCCAGTCGTAGGTCGGACCGTCGGGTTCCTGCGAGTCAATATAGGCGTATCCGTAATCGTCCGGACCGCCGAACTCGTCCAGGTTGCTGCTGCGTGTGCCGGGAACGATCCCTTCACGCTGGAGCAGCTGTTTTTGCTGCAGTGTGATGTTCTGCCCGTTGTCGAGCGCCTGCAGCGCCGCTTCGATCTCCGCCTTCTCAGCCGGAGTCGCCGCGATGCCGGCAACCGTCCAAATCAGCAGCATCAGCACTGCCACTACCCATGGAGCTTTTCTCATGTGCCAAATCTCCTGTAAACAGTTCACATCATAAAGCGAACACAGTTGGCTCGAGACGCATCAGCCCATGCGTCCCGGCGCATAGGAATGCTTTCCTGTCGCCGATAACCTCCCGGGAACACCCTTTTGTTTGGTTAGCGTTTCGGTCTTTTACCCATAGTCCCAAGGAAGGTTGAACCTTCCTTTATAGTTGTGTCTCAGTATCTTCCGGGGTAGTTCTGCGTGCCAAAGAACAGGCGGCGCGAATACAAACGCGCACAGCGCCGCCGGGTGCACCCGACACCCGCAACGCTTCCGCTCCTGCCGGAGCTCCTAATTAGTCTAAATTATAGCCGTGCCTTATTGGGAGTCAAGCAGAGCGCTCAACTCGATCACATTCTCTGCCCCCGCAACACCAGCGCAGGATTTCGCTGATCGGGACGTGTGCAGGCCCACGGCAATTCGTATAATTCTAACATTTCCTGAAACTTTCCCCCGGTACATGACTTGGATCACACAAATGTGTGAGCATCCCCCGCCATGCCTCTGAGGAAAGCCCGACCGAACTCCCTTACGGCCCCTTAAAATACTCCCTCAAACCGATCGATGCCGGCTTTCCGTTCGATTTTTCCTTTTTTTTCCCCCGATATTGGGGTTTTCCCGGACCACTCATTGAACAAGCTGTCTCAGAAGGTGTCATCCCGCCAGAAAACCGGCGTGCAATCCCGGCGCAGGCCGGGATCCGATGACGTTAATAAAGATAAAAATATCAGTCCTTTGTGGTTTTCCGAGGCACGAAGAACCGCCGTGGAATACCATTCTGCGACAGCCTGTTCGGGCGAAAACTAGCCCGAATATTTCACGAGTTCAAAGTGCGTCAGATGCGAGGCGCGAAGGATGAAGCTGTATGGCAATACCGCGAATCCTTCGGAACAAAGCAGATGACGTGCTTGGGACCGCCCGAAGGGTGAATAAATAAATGGGTTTTTCTCTTTTACGTCTGGGTACAAACCGTCGCCGGGAGGAAGTGACAAATTGGGGAACATCTTCCTGTAAAACCAGTCCTTACCATAG
>WJJA01000041.1 GCA_014729955.1 bacterium | reverse complement strand
GTTGAGAGGTGGACGGATCGACTGTTTTGTGCCGCCCTTGAAGGGCTGAATTGCATGATTCGCGTATCCCGGGCTGACGCCACAGGATATCATCGTGTTGCCCCGGACGGGGTTGAACTGGCATGAAATGAATCCATCCAGCTCCTCTACGCCAGGGTAGATGCTCGGATCTACACGCAATGTTCGCTGCCAGGGGACTCAGCTGAGGTAACTGGATAACCGGAACCTTTGAACTCGTTAAATATCCGGGCTATCTCTTTCGAGCCACAAGCTGCATCACCGCCGCCCGACCGTGATGCAAACGCCCTTCGCGCACGTCACGCTCCTTCTCTACTGCATGCAGGATCTCGAGTCCTTTCACATCCTTCAGAACGTCATCGAGACGGTACAACCGCTCCTCGGTCGGCGGTCCGCCGGTTTTGTGGAGCAACTGTTCCGGGGTATACGCTTCAAGGATGAAGACACCGTTGGTCGGCAAAACATCCGCGATTCGGCGGTGTACGGTGGAGCGGAGAGGTTGTGGATAGTGGTTGAAGATCTCCACGATCGCGCTGTAGTGGTTCTTTTCGATCTCGTATTCTGCGATATCGGTATGCTCAACATTCAGGACAACACCGTTTGCCGTCGCCAAACGCAGAGCTTTCGATAATCCGACACGAGACTGGTCGAGCGCGGTTACGTCGTAGCCCATACCTGCAAGGAAGACCGCATTTCGGCCTTCGCCTTCCCCGGTGCAGAGAACGGAGCCGGCGGGGATGTATCTCGCAGCTTCGACAAGAAAGTCGTTCGGTTCGACGCCGTAGACGAACTCTTCCGTATCGTAACGCCGGTCCCAAATGGTCTCTAGACGCGTGTTGTTCGTGATCGTCATGAGTCAACGTCCTGTTTTGGAACTGATGCTCTGAAACGAGCAACAAGTGGGCCATTCCTATGAATAGATGGGGTCTGAGCTGCGTATCAGCGTCCCAGAGCAAGGCACAGCCCAGAAGGCGTACCGGCTGTATTGCGAAGAGGCGCAGCGTTTCCAGAGTCAATGAAGCACGCTCCCTTAGTGCGTGTCACGGGCGGTTGTCTGCAGCGTTGTCGCCGCCCGCAGTATGACTGATACAGCTTCACGGCTTCGCCTCGCATCCAACTCGTCCGTTACGAGCAGAACCGCTCGATCCACATGAAACGGTCCACTGCGCCGGCGGGGAACAACGACTCAGCAGGCAATCGAGAATGTGGATACCATCGGGTACCGGTTTGCTTTAATGTGTCGCAGATACTCTGAATCAAGCAGGGGGCTATCCCCTGGTCACCGGATGACGCAGGATGGTTTTGAGGTTTTCAGGCGCGGTGCGTCGCGGATCGCTGAGGTAGATTTCACGGTGCCTGCCGGTGAACTCAAACCCGTTCTCTTTCGCGTATTCCCACATCAGACGGATGGTTGTGGTCTCTTCGCTGTAGGGTCCGAGATGCAGGCACTGCACGACCATACCCTCGTCCTGCCGAATATGTCGTACCTGTTTGATCGGGGCATCGGTTCCTTTTCTTCGTTTCTCTTCAACCACACCGGTAATGAACTCTTCGGAAACAAAGTCCGGGAGCGGGATCAGGATGCGCCAACACCACTTTTCACGCGGCAGCTCGGCGAACTCCCAGGTTACAGACGAGTCTTCCGTCCACCACTGCGCCTCCATCGGCGCGATCTTGTAGTCCCGGCCGCCCTGCTTGATCCACGTCATTTTCACCGGATAGGCTGTACCGTACAGAGCGGCGACACCCTGCTGAAAAGCCTCGCTTTCCGGGGCGCTTTTCCCCTCAATGGCGAGGTAATGCAACGCGGGCATGTGAAAGATCTGCGGGGTTTTCTTCCTGGAATAGGCTTCCTTGTAGACTTTGACGAAATCGATTTTGTCTGCCATGTCTGCACTCCGGGGCATGGTTTCGTTCTTTACCGGCTCGCTTTCATGGCAGAAGATAGACCGTCGGATGCGAGGATTCTATGCAGTTCTTGCTGTCGGTTATCGTGCTCCGACCGCCCGGCTTCATTTCTTCTTCACCAAGTTCTTGAAACGCCCCTTGCTGACATAGTAATCCGATACCAGCTCACCGTCATGGAGCAATGTGTAAACACCGTAGCCGGACGGTGCGATATTACGTGCCTCCTCATCGTTTGCGAGCTCGGTCACGGTCATCTCCACACCCTGTTCCGCCGCAAATGCCGGCAGGTCTTCCACCGATTTCCAGAACAGCGGGCACTGGTGAGCGTAGACCATGTCCCAGCCGTTTCGTCCTTCACGGCGGTCTTCCCACGGGATGAAACGGGGCGGAACAGCGTCCGGCCGGAAGCGGTGTATCAGCAATTCGTAGCGTTCACGTGTGTCGACGATCTCGAAGCCGTGCTTGAGGAATATCTCTTTGCCGGCAAGCCAGGCGCCGTCACTGGTGAACACCGCCATGCCGTCCGCGCCCTTCGCCCGCGCATGCTCCAGGCACGCCTGCATCAGTTTCGATGCGTACCCTTTGCCGGTGTCCGCCTTGTCAATCACCAGCAGGCAGTGAATGAACATCCATCCCGGCGCGTCCACCGGACGCCAGGCATGCTCCGCGGTGGTGTATTCGATGAATCCGTGCTGTTTTCCGTCATCGTCCTGCAGGATCTTGATCGACAAGCCGTGCTCCCACTCGCCGTCCAGCCACCTTCGTTTCGCTTTCCACCCCTTGTTCTTACGGCTTTTGACACAGTAAAAGCCGACCTCGTCCACGTTGTCCGGCGTGACGTCGATGATCTGCATGAGGGCTCCTGTTGGGTTGTCAACCAACCAAGGTAGCAGCAGTGGGGCGGGCAGAACAAGAAGAAGGCGGGACGATTGCTGCAGGGACGTGTCTATGACGAGATGCCGATCGGCGTGGAATTGCCGTAGGCGGCCGGAACGTCCCGCTTCCGGCCGGTTGACCCGTCGGTATACGTGTTCACAGGCAGGGACGCCTGCGCCACTCTGAAAGCGGCGTATCGGAATGCAGGCCGAGATGCTTGCACCTCTCCTGGAAGCTGCAAACAAGGCCACAGGCGAGCACGCTTGCCGCTCCGAATTGAGAAGGTTGCATGCTGTCAGGTTATCGCGCGGCGAAGGACCTGACACAACATCGGCCGGGTCACGCGGCATACGAACTCGTTAAAGGACCTGACAGAGCATCGTGCAAGCGGTCAGTCCGTCTCGGTGTTCCAGTCGCTTTCACCGGTCTGAGGAGACCGTACCACCGGCGGGAGGACTTCACGGTCTCCTCCACTGCTTTCCAACTCGGTCAGCTGGTAAAGATCATGACGCCTGTCGAGCCAGTTGCGTGTCGTGCCGCTTTTTCGACTGCGTTTGAGCATCTCCAGGTCGACATCGTGCACCACCAGGGTCTCAATGTTCGGAGTGCATTCTGCGGCGATGCCGTCACGGGCAAACATGAAATCCGAGGGCGTCAGGATCGCCGACTGGGCGTACTGGATTGCCATGTTCTCGACTTTCGGCAGATTGCCCACGGTGCCGGCGATGACAGCATAGACCTGGTTCTCAATGCAGCGCGCCTGGGCGCAGTATCGGACTCGCCAGTAACCGTGCCGTTCGTCCGTGCAGAACGGAACGAAAAGGATCCGTGCTCCTTTTTCAACGGCGATGCGTACAACCTCCGGGAATTCGATGTCATAGCAGATAAGGATCGCAATCCGGCCGCGGTCGGTGTCGAACACTTCGACCTTGTTGCCGGGAGAGAGGCCCCACCAGTCCCGTTCATCGGGTGTGTTGTGGAGCTTGACCTGCCGGTTGATCTCACCGCTTCGCTGGAAGAGATAGGCGGCGTTGTATAGCTTTTCACCCTCGAGGGTGAAGTGGGACCCCCCGATGATATTGATGTTGTATTCCACGGCAAGGCGATTGAAGAGGTCCAGGTAGTCCGGTGTGAATTCCGCCAGTTTGCGTGCCGCCTGCCCTGGATGTTTCTCCTCGACAAAACTCAGCAGTTGAGTGGTCAACAGTTCCGGAAACAGGATGAAATCAGCCTTGTACTCCGATGCGGTGTCCACGAAATATTCGCATTGACCGGCAAACTCGTCGAAGCTGTTAATCGCTCGCATCTTGTACTGGATCGCGCTGATACGCACCGGCCGTGAACTGCGGTACACCTTGGCGCTGTCGGGCATGTAGTCGATGTTGGGCCATTCCATCAGGATCGCATACCCTGCCGATTCGCGGTCTTCCTCGAGATAATTGCCGATGATACGCTTGATGATGAATCCGTTGGAAAGCTGTGTCGTTAGCACCGGATCGTAGATCGCACGGCTGAGAACCTGCTGAACATATTCACGCACCGACAGCTCATCCTTATGCTCATGATAGCCGGGTACACGCCCTCCGATCACGATCCGCATCAGGTTCAGCTGCAGCACCAGTTCCTTGCGTGCATCATACAGGCGTCGGGCCAGCTTCTGTCCGCGGTAGTCCGGATGCACCATGATGTCGATCCCGTAGAGGGTATCGCCCTCGGGATTGTGATTGCTGATGGTGCCGCGTGCGGTGATTTCATCGTAAGTGTGTTCGAAACCGTAGATGTCGAAATCCAGGATCAGACTGCTGGAAACCGCCACGAGAATGCCGTCCGCCTCGACCCCGAGTTGCCCTTCCGGAAAGGTGGCCACCTGGCCCGCGAACTCCGCTTCCGTCCAGGGAGACTGGCCGGGAAAACAGATCTCCTGCAACTCAACAACACGGGAAAAATCGCCTCGCTCAAGTTGTCGAACCCTGATATGAGTACCGTATTCGTTCAGGTTAATGGGATCCATCGGGCATGACCTCTTTGGTGTGTGACTGCATGAAGAAAACAAACTTCAACGGCGTTTTCAGGGTTGTCGGCTCGAGTCGTTCGCCTGATGATGAACGGTCGCCGGCAGCATGAAACCTGAAACGGTTCTACAACCGGCGGTACGAAGCATGAGTGTTCTGTCGGGTCCTGCTTGCCGCAGACAAGTGTGACCTGGCGGAGCGTTGCGTCGGTACCCGGCATGCCTCTGCAGGGTGTGACCCGACACTCTACATGGGTCTTAAACAAACAGCAGCGGAAATGAATGAGAGCAACCCATACGGTATTCACACGTGCGGACGGGCTTTCAACACCGCGAACCTGCAGCCGGCGTTTTTGTCAATGCGCCTCGAGCCAGTTCGGTCCCCAGCCCGGCTCAACCAGCAGCGGCACGGTGAGTTTCATCGCGCTCTCCATCTTACCGCGTGCCCACGCCGCGGCGTCTTCCACCTCGTTCTCGGGCACTTCGAAGATCAGCTCATCATGCACCTGCAGCAACATGTCCCAGGGCAATTGCCGGCGTACCAGCTCCTCATGCATGCGAATCATGGCCACCTTGATCAAATCCGCGGCAGAACCCTGCACAGCCGTCGCGATGGTAATCCGCTCCGCCGCCTGGCGCACGTTCTGGTTGGAGGCGTCCAGCTCCGGCACCGGACGGCGACGTCCCAGGATGGTTTGCACATACCCGCGCTTACGGGTCAACTCGAGCAGCTCCTGAATGTACCGTTCCACCTTGGGAAACGCGCCGAAATACCCTTCAATAAACTCGCGAGCCTCCTGGACTGATATCCCGAGACGGCTGGACAAACCCCATTCCCGCATACCGAAGAGCACACCAAAATTGACCGCTTTGGCGGAAGAACGCTGTTCACGTGATACTTCCTCCGGATCCAGTTTGAACACCTTCGCGGCGGTAGCGCGGTGGATATCCTCCCCGCGTTCAAATGCATCGATTAAGCCTTCATCCCCACTCAAGTGCGCCATCATTCTCAATTCGATCTGGCTGTAGTCAGCCGACATCAGCAACCTGCCTTCGTCGGCGATGAAGGCGCGACGAATTTCCGCGCCCTCTTCCGTGCGGATCGGGATGTTCTGCAAATTGGGATCGTTGGAGGAGAGCCGTCCGGTGCTGGCGACCACCTGGCTGAAATTGGTATGGATGCGTCCGGTTTTCGGGTTGACCATCTGCGGGAGGGCGTCCACGTAAGTTCCGACGAGCTTCTGCAGCCCGCGATGTTCCAGCACCATGCGGGGCAGGGGGTGCAGCGGGGCCAGACGCTCCAGCACGGTCTGATCCGTGGAAAAGCCACTCTTGGTTTTCTTGCTGAGACGGGTCGGCAGGTTCAGCTTTTCGAAAAAGATATGGCTGAGCTGTTTCGGACTGTTGAGATTAAAATCCGTACCCGCTTCCTTGTAAGCCTGTTCGGTAATTTCCTCCATGCGCAGGCGCATTCTGCGGCTGATATCGGCGAGGAAGGGGACATCGAGCCCGATGCCGCGCCGTTCCATGTGCATCAAGACATCGGAAAGCGGCAGCTCCACATCATAGAGCAGGTCGTTCAGGTTCTTGTCCTCGATCCTCGGCTCGAGTTCAAGTGTCAGACGCAACGCCACATCGGCATCCTCGCACGCATACTTCGAGACGGTTTCCAGCGGAACACGGTCCATCGTAATCTGACTCTTGCCCTTTCCGATCAACTCGCTGGTTTCCACCTTGCGGATGTTGAGGTAGCGCAAAGCCATGTCATCGATGCCGTGCCCGCGATGTGCGGGATTGAGCAGATAGTCGGCAATCATCGGGTCAAAGCCGAGCGGCTTGACTTCGATTCCGTGGCGATAGAAGATCAACCCGTCATACTTGGCGTGCTGGGCGATTTTAGCCGGTCCGCCTTCGAACGGTTCCCGCATCATGTCCAGCACACGTCGCGCCGCCGATTCCAGTTCATCGATACTTCGTCCATCCGGTCCGGGGGGTTCTTCCCCTGCAAAGACAAAATAGTTCACCGGTATATAGAAAGCACGTCCCGGTTGAATCGACACACTGAGCCCGACCAGCTCCGCCAGGTTGGGATCGGTCGATGTGGTTTCGGTGTCGTATGCGAAACGGCTGCAGGCGTTCATTTCCTTCAGCAGAGATTTGAGAGCCTTTTCGTCGGCTACGGTTTTGTACTTCACACCCCTGCCGTGATCCTCGATCCCGTCGGCGTTGTCGTCGAAATGACGAAGCAGTGTGCGGAATTCCAGCTTTTCGAACAGCTTGCGAAGCTCTTTCGTACGCCAGTCGCTGACAACCAGG
>WJJA01000293.1 GCA_014729955.1 bacterium | reverse complement strand
GAGCTGATCGAAACTGCTCGCGGCGCCACATTCAGCGGGTTCAGCATCGTGCTCATCCTGGGCGGCATCTTCGGCATCTTTTCCCAGATCGAAGCGACCTTCAACCACATCTGGGGAGTGACACGAACAGGGATGAACCTCGGACGTCTGCCGATTTACCTCGGCATCCTGTTCATCGTGCCGGTGGCGGTGGTGGTATCATTTACACTTTCCACGTACATCATGGCGCTGCCGCTGATCAGTCAGGCGGTGGAACACATCAGCGCAGCCGCCAAGCTGATCAACTGGTCGGTGCCGTTCCTGCTGCTGACCTTCGCCTTCTTCCTGCTCTACCGGTTCCTGCCTCGTGCGAAGGTAAAAAACCGTTCGGCGATCCTTGGCGCCCTGATCGCGGGCATGCTGCACGAGCTGCTGAAGAACGGCTTTATTCTCTACACCAGTCGAGTGGTGTCTTACGACGTGCTGTACGGCTCCCTTTCCATTATCCCGGTGCTGCTGATCTGGATCAACCTGTCGTGGGTGGCGGTTCTGATCGGAGTTGAGGTATCCTTTGTACGGCAACATTGGGATGTGTTGATCGACCGCCGTAAAAATGTCGTTCTTTCGCGAAGTCAGCAGGATGCCTTATCCTATCTTCTGCTGTTTGAAGCGACGGGTGCCTTCCGTAATCGGCGGTCGCCCGTGACAGTGGATGAGTGGTCCAACTACGGCCTGCCGCCAAGCGTGGTCAGCCGTGCACTGAAGCATCTTGAAGAGGCCGGCCTGGTGAAGTTGACGGACACGGACGGCTTGATCCTGTTGACACGAGACCCTGCGATCGTCCCGATGGCCGAGGTGGACCGTATCATTGCGGCCGAGCAGGTGAGCGAATGGTACTGGCCCAAGGAACCGCCCTGGAACTGGTTGAAGGAATGGACCCTTCAGCGGCAGGCGGCAGTGGAACAGGCGACGGACGCGGATACCCTGGAAGACTTTGTAAAACGTATCGAAGACGAAGCGCTTGACGACGAAATGCTGAACAAACTTGCGGATCGGCCTGATGAACCTGACGAAAACCCTGCTGGTGTACAAGAAGGAACTTCTCGACATACTGCGTGACCGTCGTACCTTGATGTCGATGATCATCGCTCCGCTTCTGCTGTTTCCCGTGCTGATTCTCGGCGTCGGTGCTCTCACCGCTTCACAGATCCAGAAGATGGAAGAGAAGCACTATACGGTGTTCGTGTACGGCGGAGAGCAGGCCCCGCGCATTGTCAATGCGTTGAACGGCGTGGAAACGCTGGACGTGGAACCGTTTGAAGACACCGAAATCCTTCGCAGGCTTGTGCAGGACGGCGACGTTCCCGCTGCGCTGATCGTCCCTGAAGGGGGTTTGTATGAGGAGGGGGATGCGCCTAAGGTCACGCTACTTCTGAACGAGGGCAAGGAACGGTCGGAGATGGTGGCCGGGAAAATAAAAAACGCCTTGCGTGACCTGCGCGAAGAGATTGCCCTGGAACGAGTGGAGTCGCTTGGAGGTGTCGAGGCGACTCTGAATCCGTTCGAGATTGAAGAAGAGAACACGGCCACAGACGAGCAGATGGCGGGGATGATCCTGGGTACGCTGATTCCCTACATGCTGATTCTGATCGCGATGACCGGGGGTTTGTACCCGGCCATCGACCTGACCGCCGGGGAAAAGGAGCGTGCCACAATCGAGACCATCCTGGTGACACCGGTGTCACGGCTGGACATCGTGATCGGCAAGTTTCTTACCGTCATGACCGCTTCGCTCTTATCCGGCATCATCTCTCTGTTTTCGATGGCGATCGTTTTCGGGGTGGGAATGACCACGCTGCTGGGGAATGCCGAAAATGCGCTCGACCTCAGCATCAATCCGCTCTCCATCGTGCTCGGGGTGGCGATGATCATTCCGTTGACCGCCCTGTTCGCGGCCGTGTTGATGACGATTTGCATCTTCGCCAAGTCGAGCCGTGAAGCGCAAAGCTATGTGACCCCGCTGATGTTCGTGATCATCATTCCTGCGATGATGTCCATGATGCCCGGTTTTGAACCGTCAGCGGCGCAGGCATGGATCCCGGTGATGAACGTGTCTCTGGTCATGAAGCAGGTCCTTTCCGGCACCATGAACTGGGGTTTGATCGGAACCACCATCGGGAGCACACTGCTGTACGCCGCTGCAGGCATTTTTGTGACCACACGCGTGTTCCAGCGCGAAGAGGTGCTGTTCAAGGTATGAGCCGGTCCGGATACACGGGATTCTGTCAGCCCCGTGCACGGTGGATCATCTGCTATCTGAGCTGCACCGGTTGATTCAGGGACTGCACACCTTCGATCATCAGGGTGCTGTCGCCGCTGTCCAGCGTGTTCAGTCGAGTCATCCAGACATCGCTGCCGCCGAGACCGTACGATTGTGTATTACCTGCGACATAGAAACCACGGTCGGGTTCATAGGCTACCGCAACGGCGATATCTTCGGATGCTCCGCCGTCCCAGCCGGTCCACAGTTCCATGCCGTCGCTGCTGACACCGATGTAGTAGGCATCGAAGTCACCATTGCCGAAGGAGTTGGTGTAGCCGACGATGACGATGGTCGTGCCGGCGAGCACCAGGTCCATGCCGCGCTCATCCTGCACCCCTCCGAAACGGGCGCGCCACAACACCTGCCCGCCGCCGTCCACCTTCAGCAGCAGTACATCGTCTCCGTTCGCCCCTTCGTCCGTGTAGCCCAACAACAGGTAAGTGCCGTCCGAAGGGTTGCGCAGGATACGAAGCGCTTCCTGGTTGCCGGCCTGGGTGATCAGGTAATTATCGATGTACTGTCCTTCTTCGTCCAAGCGCCAGAGAATGATGTCGCGTTCGTCTGCCGCGTAGGACGTTGTATATCCGGCGACCATGTACTCACCCTCTGGTGTACTGGTCACCGAATAAGCCGCATCGTCGTTGGATTCGCCGTGGTAGACCAGCCACTCTTCCGAAAACGTGGCACTCAGCTTCCGGATGTAGGCATTCTGGCCGGAAAACGGACCCTGGCGTGTGGCACCGACCTCGATGTACCCGTCATCGTAGGTGATCATATCGTAGGGTCGTGCATCGGTGAGGTTGATCGCGACATAGCTTCCAAGGTCTGCGCCGTTCGGTCCCAGTTCGGTGAGGATCGGCTGGGTAATATCGCTTCCGCTGGTGAAGAGATATCCCAGTACCACGTATCCGCCGCCCCAGCCGCCGGTTACACGTACCGGCTTAAGGGTGGAAGCGCCGAAGTAGCGAATGTCCCGGCCCTCGCCGGCGGAGTTGACCGTGATCCAGGTGCCGTAGCGGTACTGGTCGGCATCGGAATAGGTGTCGCCGACAAACAGGGCGCCGTCACTTAACGCCAACACATCACCTGCGAAGTCGGGCTGGGTTTCTCCGTAGGTGAGACTCCAGACCACTCCGGGACCGTCGCCGCTTGGATCCACCGTACCCCCGCCTCCTCCGCTGCCGACGCCGCAGCCGGCGGCAAACAATCCAAAGCCGACGAGGAGCATGCTGTACTGTACCGTGCGCTGAACCGTGCGTAGCATCGTAATGCCCCCTGCTGAAACCAACCTCTATCGATACGGGACCCATTCCCGTGTCACGTCGAACGAACCTCAGACGGTCCCCGTGCGCGCTTGGGGAAACCGCACCTTTCAATGTATGTTATGGGCGGACAGGGAAACCAGCGGATTCTGCCGATTTCCTTTCTCCCCCATAGTGGTAAGACTCACGGATCACCACACTCGGTTCCCGCATCCATGGCACGTAAAACGTCCACAGCACGGCCCCGTTCCCAACCGGATATCGCAACCTCCGGCGGCATGGATCTGTTTCTGGACGAATTGGCGCAAGACGAACGTTTCGCACCGGACCTGGCGCACCGTGAAATCCTGCCGGGACGAGCCGCTGACTATGAAAACCTTTCGCCGCCCCTGCCGGACGGTCTTCGAGAAGCACTGCATGCGGAAGGCATCACGCGGCTCTACAGCCACCAGACCAGGGGCATTCAATTGGTGCGGGCGGGGAAGAATATTGTCGCAGTGACCCCCACTGCCAGCGGCAAAACGTTGCTCTACAGCCTGCCGTTGTTTGAAAGGCTGCACCGGGAACCGAAAAGCCGGGCGCTGCTGCTGTTTCCCCTGAAGGCGCTTGCGCAGGACCAGTTCAAACGGTTGCGTGATACGGCAGCCTATGTGAACCCGGAAATTCGAGTCGGGATCTACGACGGCGACACTCCGCAGCAGGCACGCCGTGCGATGCGAGAGAATCCGCCTCATATCCTACTGACGAACCCCGACATGCTGCACCAGGGCATCCTCCCCTACCACGGGCAGTGGGCCGATTTCTTCCGTGACCTGCGTTTCGTGGTCCTCGACGAACTGCATACTTACAAAGGGATTTTCGGCAGTCATGTACTGCAGGTTCTGCGCCGATTGAGACGTGTGAGTGCCTTCTACCATGCGCAACCACAGTTCGTCGCGACGAGCGCGACCATCGACAATCCCGGCGCGCTGGCCGAAGCGCTTTCCGGTGTGCCGTTCGAAACCATCGAGGAGAACGGTGCCCCTTCCGCGAAACGCCACTGGGTCTTCGTCAACCCCAAGCTCAGCCCCTACACAGTCACCATTCGTGTGCTGGAGGAGGCGATCAAGGCGGGGCTGAAGACCATCGTGTTTACGAAGTCGCGTCGTATGACCGAGCTGATTCATCAGTGGACGATCGCCTCGAATCCCGCCCTGGCGGGCCGTTTAAGCGCGTACCGTTCCGGCTACCTCGCGAAAGAGCGACGGGAGATCGAACAGCGTCTGAAGAGTGGTGAAATCGACGCTGTCATCGCCACCAGCGCGCTCGAGATGGGCATCGACATCGGCGGTCTGGATGTTTGCATGCTGGTCGGCTACCCGGGCACCATCTCCACCACCTGGCAGCGTGTGGGCCGTGTCGGTCGCAAGGGACGCGATTCTGCGGTGTTCCTGGTCGCGCAGCCCGATGCGCTCGACCAGTACTTCATGCGCCACCCGGAGGATTTTTTCCGACGCAACCCGGAGGCGGCGGTCGTGGACGGCGAAAACCCCTATCTGCTTGACCGTCACCTCGTCTGTGCGGCCCAGGAGGTACCGTTACGCGGAGATGAACCGTTCCTGCGTGCCCCGGCGGTGCAGAAATCTTTGCAGCGCCTGACCGAGTCCGGCGAGCTTGCGGAAGCCGCGCAGGGACAATCGTGGTTCGCGAACCGGAAGAAGCCGCAACGACGTGTGGATATCCGCGGCGCCGGTGAATCGGTTACAATCCTGAACACCAGGACACGACGTGTTGTCGGAACCGTCTCCGGCTTCCAGGCGCTCACCGAATGCCATCCCGGTGCGGTCTACCTGCACCACGGCCACACGTACGTGGTTGAAGCGTTGAAGCTGGGCGAAAAGGAAGCCCATGCCCGCCGCGACGATGTGGACTACTACACCCAGGTGCGCAACGACAAGGAAACCGAAATCCTCGAGACCTGGGAGACACGAGAGGTTGGACGTTACCGTGTCGGGATCGGCAAGGTCCGAGTCACCGAAATGGTGATCGGCTACGAACGCCGTTCGAAGCAGGGGCGTGAAAAGATCAGCGAGCATGAGCTGGATGATCTGCCACCGATGGTGTATGAAACGGTTTCGATCTGGATTCTGCCGGGCCCAAGCGTTCTGGCCGGCTTGGTCGAGGAGAAGTACCACCCGATGGGTTCGCTGCATGCGCTCGAGCATGCTTCGCTGGCGATGCTGCCGCTGTTTGCTCTCTGCGACCGGAACGACCTGGGCGGGATCAGCTACACACGCCACCCGCAATTGGCTGAAGCGGCGGTGTTCCTGTACGACGGTCATCCAGGCGGTGTCGGGCTCGCCAATCGCGCCTTCAAAGTGCTGGAGGAACTGCTGGAACGTGTGTACCGGCTGGTGAGCGAGTGTCCGTGCGAGGACGGCTGCCCCTCCTGCATCCATTCGCCGAAATGCGGGCACGGCAACAATCCTCTCGACAAGTTCGGCGCTGTCCGCCTGCTGGAACACCTCACCAATCGTGAAGAGCTTAAGGGCGATCCTGTGAAGGCTCGAGTGGATTACCTGCCCGGCAACAACCCGCTCGCACGAGATGCCGAGGCAGACCCGACCTCTCGTGAAGCCGCGCTTGCACCCGAACCGCCTACCGACCGCAGCACAAAAGAGAAGACAATTGTACCGAAGAACCGGTTACCGTTGTTCGAAGGACGCGATATCGTTGTCTTCGACCTCGAAACCCAGCTTTCCGCCGCCGATGTCGGAGGATGGCACAACGCCCACCTGATGCGTGTTTCGCTGGGCGTGCTGTACGAACGAAAGACCGATACTTTCCGCACCTATCACGAAGACCGTATCAACGAGCTGATTGACCGACTCGCGCAGGCGGAACTGGTCGTCGGGTTCAATGTGATCCGTTTCGATTATGCGGTGTTGCGAGGCTATT
>WJJA01000292.1 GCA_014729955.1 bacterium | reverse complement strand
TCTTTTACGTCTGGGTACAAACCGTCGCCGGGAGGAAGTGACAAATTGGGGAACATCTTCCTGTAAAACCAGTCCTTACCATAGCTCGCTTTCATCATTTATGAAATATTCGGGCTAGAATCACCGAATGCAAAATAAAGAAAAAACAGTTTGTTGTTTGCGTTCTACTCGCCGGCTGTCTATCATGTATACATCAGCATTCCACTTGGGGGTGGAATGCCCGCCATGTTCTTTGCAAGGGGGACCTGCTCATGGATCTGCTCACAACACGGTACCGTCATCTCCCGATTGCCGTCCTGTTTCTGCTTTGTACTGTCCTGTTCTTTAATGCTGCACCCGGCATTGCCCAGGAAGAGGCACGCTCCTTCCGCTGGTGGTCGGATTACCTCTACATCACCGATTTCGAAACAACGCATTATGACGAGATCATCTGGTTCTGGACTCCCGATTCCCTTGACGGACCATTGCACAGCAATGAAGCTTTCGGGGTCAAGTACAACCCCTCCTTTTTCGGCACGGTGACGACCAGCGCGGATGATTTCTATGAATACGCCGCGAATCCCTTCTTCGCCTATGAGCCGGAGTTTCGCTGGCCGGAGGCATCCTTCCCGGAGGAGGCTGCAACCGTTCGCGGGGCTGCTGCCATGCAAGGCCGATTCCTCAGTGAGGAGGGGTTGCAGTATCGCGCTCATGCAACCATCGACAGTTTGTACTGGTGGGCCTGGACCGATGAACTGCCCTGGGATTCCACCCTGGTGGTGCTGGTGGACGTTGCCGCGTACCACGATTCCATGGCGATCTTCTTTGACGGCGACCTTCAACTGTTCGGCGAGGGCTTGAGCGGTACCGGCATGATCGGTGCGGCCGGCGACATCTATTTGATGGACAATCTCGTGTACGAAGATGTCCCCCTGGAAGGCGAGGACGCCTATCGAGTCCCGCCCGACTCCCCGCACAGGTGGGGCGTGATGTCAGAGGGCAGCATCCTGGTCGCCAACACCTGGGCGAACGGTCGTGGCAACGGGGCGAATCGTACCGACGGCGATCCGGATTCGTCCAGCATTGCCATCACTGTCGCCTTATCCTCACTATCCGAGTCATTCACCTTTCACCAGCAGAATGAAACGTGGGATGAGTACAGGTTTTGCGATCCACAGGGACCTCACCCCGGCGGGCCCGATGAGCGGGGAACGATCTACCTGCACGGTTCGATGATGCAGAAACGACGGGGGTATACACACCGATCGAACTGCGGTGGAACCGGCTACTTCAAGTCGTACAGTTATGACGAACGCCTGCAGGGCTCACCCCCGCCGTTCCTGCCGGAAATCGATTGGGAGCATGCGGTAGGCGGTGAGGTTGTCTGGAGCGATACCATGGTTCAATTCGACAACGAAAACCCCCTGCAGATCATCGGGCGTGGATCGGTCACCCTGGGGCCGGGCGCACAGATTGTTCAAACCTGCAGCCCTCGCGATCCACAAGAGAGCAAACCGCCGTTCCGACTACGCATGGGAGGGCGCCTGGCGGTGGACGGTACCGCCGGCAGCCCGGCACAGGTGGACTATGTCGCCGAACCCGAGTATGACGAGCCCTTCCCCGCGCTATTTGTGGAAGAGGATACCGACGCCTGGGAAACGGGCTCATTGATTGACAGCACCTGGGAATACCTCGAGGTGGACGGCAGCGAGGCGGAGTGGTTCGATTTCATCATGCCGAAGCTGCTGCGTCACGGACGCCTGACCGGCAATCCGCGCCTGGTATGGGATGAAGATCGCACGGAATTACCCGATGCCGATTCATGTGTCTTCGAGGGGGATGTGCACATGTGGAGTCAACCACTCGGAACACTATCCCGGTCGATCGTTTACGGACGCTTGGCCAATCCCTTCGAGGTGGTCGATCATTGTGTGATCGTCACCGCACCCGGCGATTCCGCAGCCGCGATGATAAACAGCCGCTCCAATGCAACCATGCAAAACAGTTTTATTTACGCGCCCGGGCGATATGTGATCGAAGCGGTCCTGCCGCTGACGATGGAGTACAGCGGTTATTATTACGACGACAGCTTCGATCCTTTCCTCGGTGCCACGCTGACCATTGGCGAAGGGGTGCTGGAAGATGTGGACCCGCTCTTTGTGGATGCGCTCGGGGGTGATGTCAGCCTCCAGGCGGGCAGCCCGTTGATCGATGCCGGCGATCCCGCTGCACCGCTCGACCCGGACGGCACCCGTGCCGATATCGGCGTGCATTTCTTCGATCAGAACGAGTCCGATCCGGGTGATGCACATGAAGCTCTGCCGACAGCATTCCAGCTCACCGGCCCGTATCCAAACCCCTTCAACGCAAGTACCGTGGTCCGCGTCCATCTGCCGGTCCGTTCTGACCTCGAAGTTCACGTGGTGGATGTGCTCGGCCGTGAAGCGGGTCTTGTCGGACGGCAAATCCTGCAAGCCGGTGTACACACGGTCAAGGTGGATCTTTCCACGCACGCGTCCGGTGTCTATTTCATTCATGTCAAGGCGAATGAATACACCTTGACGGCACGTGCAGTGCTGGTGAAGTAACCGTTGCGATAGGGAAGACAGGACCTGATCCGAACGAGGAAGTACAGGAGACACCATGCCCGTGACAATGTCACGGGCATGGCTCGATGGTATCCAAACCAGGTAAAAGTGCACGTAACAGGTACTGTTTTCTATTCCACCCTTAACGCATGCACCGGGTTACGCCTACAGGTAATCAGGATCTGTCGTCCGGTCACACCGAAGGCGAGCAGCAGGGTCACCAGCATCATTGAAGGGTAGATCCACCATTCCAGCCCCGCGCGTTCGGTAAAGCCTTCCAGCCAGCGCCTCATGGCGTAGACAGCGATCGGCCAGGCGAGCACATTCGCGACCACCACCAGAAGCACAAACCGAGCGGTGAACATGCGCACCAGCTCGCCGGTGGTCGCGCCCAAAACCTTACGGATGCCGATCTCGCGAATTCGCTTTTCCGTGGCGAAGGCGATCAGCGCCAGCAGCCCCATCAGGGCGATCACCAGGGCGAGAGCGGTAAAGAAGCTGAACAGTTTGCCGAGACGGATGTCGGTATGGTACATGCGGTCAAAGGTCTCGTCGAGGAAGCTGTAGCGGTAGGGCACCTCCGGCACGACCTTTTTCCAGACCGTTTCCAGACGGTTCACAATCGCTTCCGCATGAACGGGATCTACCTTCAGGGTGAAGCGGTGCGGATCGCCCTGCCCAAGGGTCAGCAGCATCGGGTGCAGTTCGCTGCGCAGGGACTCGTAGCGAAAATCTCTGACCACACCGACGATTTCCAACGGCATGTAATTGTCTTCGCCGGAGGCCGGGTTGGCGTCGAGCAAGCGTCCGACCGCATCGTCCTCCCAGCCCAGGCGTCGCACCGCGGTCTCGTTCAGGATCACCGAACGCCCGGCGTCCCGCTCGATCTCCTCGTGGAAGTTCCGGCCTGCGACCAGGTCCAGCCCGAGGGTCTCGATAAAATAGGGATCGACGGTTAACTGCCGGGTCATCAGGTTTTCCAGGTCCGGATGGTTCGGCACATCGTAGGTGTATTCCATGTAGCCGGCGGTCGGAAGGTGGCTGGAGAACGTTCGTCCGAGCACGCCGGGTTCGCTCTTGATCGTCTCCCAGATCGCCCGGCAGTCGTCTCGTGTCATCCCCGGCCCGGTTCGGACCGTGAGGATCTGGTCCGGTTGATATCCCAAATCAAGGCTTTGCATGTAGTGGAGTTGACGCATCACGGTCAGCGCCGACAGCGCCAGCACTACGGTTACGGTGAACTGGAACACGATCAGGAAACTGCGGAAACGGCTGCGTTTGGCGCCGGGAAAAAACTCGTTGCGAATCGCCTGCACCGGGGTGAAACTCGAAAGAAACATCGCGGGGTACAATCCGGCAAGCGTGCCGACACCCAGCACAAAGACCACAAGACTGCCGAGCAGGATCGGATCGAGCAGACTCACCGTCTCCAGGGTGGTACGTCCCACAAGCTCCTCGAACACCGGCAAGAGCAACCACGCCAACCCGAAGCCGGCCAGCGCGGCGATGAACATGGTCAGCACCGATTCACCGACAAAGTGGCGGAACAGCCGGGCACGTGTCGCGCCGATCGCCTTGAACAGTCCGACCTGCTTCATACGGTCATGGCTGCGTGCGGTGAAGAGATTCACGTAGCTCAGGCACGCCATCACGAGGATGAACAGACCGATCACCACGAACATCAGCACCGTGCGCCGTGACACTGTCGGGGCGAAGCCCATGCCGAAATCGAAATCGGTGCTGAAGTGAATATCACGCAACGGCTCCAGCCAGATGCGAAACTCCGCGCCCACCAGGTCCATCACTTCGCGGGCGTTCTTCTCGTACACCTCCTCGACCACCGGACCGACCGATGCGAGCGTATGACCCGGTTTGACCTTGATGTAGCCGGCGTAATTCGGTTCGCCGATCCAGTGCACCGGCTGACGCGCCATCGAAGCGGTGGAGAAATACATCGGCGCGATCGGCAGGTGAGTGGGTTGCGGAAGATCTTCCACTACGCCGGTGATCTGGTAGGACTTGCCGTCGGCCATTTCGAGGGACCGACCCACCGCGTTGCGGTCGCCGAAATACTTGTATGCCGTGGAAGCGGTCAACACGACCGATTCATCCCCGCGAAGGGCGGTCGAACGGTCGCCTTCGAGCATACGCAAACCGAATACTTCGAAAAACGCGGAATCGACCCAGGTGACATAGGACTCCTGGTAGGTCTTCCCTTCCACTTTGACCGGGCGTTCGGTGCGGCGCGCATGCATACGAGTCCAGCTTTCGATCGCACCGATCTCTTCGGCCAGCCCAGGTACGACGGGAAAGGAAAGTGTCGGCAGACGCAACGCCTGGCCGCCACCCACCGAAAACTCCATGTTGACACGATAGATGCGGTCGCTTTCGGTCAGATCGGCGTCATACCGATGCTCGTGGAACAAGAACAGCGCGATCAGCATGCAGGCCGCCAGCCCGATGCTTAACCCGAACAGGTTCATGCCGTTGATCCAACCGTGCGTGAAGAAGCTGCGAAGGTAGAGCTTGATCGAGTGCCGGAGCATGGAAGCCGCCTCACATGTTAGTTTTGTGTTGATCCTCGTATGGGCACATAACACGAACAGCTTTCTTCCGGTGCGGTGTTCGATGTTCTGTCAGGTCCTGCGCACAGCTCTGTCGTGCGTGTAACCTGATGGTTGAAGGAGCCTGCCTGATCTACTTCAGTACCAGCAAAACAAACCTCATGCCGGTTTTCAAGTTAAGTTGAAACAAATAATTGGTATCGATGCTGCTGTTCCGGAACGTACCGGAATGGGACGTGATGTGATTCACAATACTACACGTTTTCGGCTGAAAGGATTGCGGCAACATACCGCCGGGTCATGATGATGCTCCTTGCCGACGAAAAAACACATTGAAACGCGAACGCAACTCCCGGGCTCCGGAGCCGGCATGTGAGAAAAGGCGCAAATCATTTATAAAGATGATCCGAATCACACTCCGACGCAGATAATTTTATAATACTTATAATAGCGATAGACCGGAACACAAAAAAGACGAAAGATACTTACACGGTTCACGACAATTCCGGCCTCAAACGCGAAAAAGACGAAAACATCGGTTATACAAACATGAAACCGTCAGCGGGAGAGGACCATCATGAGTGTGTGGAGAAAGATGTGGACCGTGCTTGCGCTCGGCTTGCTGCTTACGGCGTTTGCCGTACCGGTGACAGCCGCGCAACCGGATCAGCAGTTCCTTGACGAGGCGAAGGAGGCGTGGTATGCCGGGGAGACATTGACCCCGGAACAGCGCGCCGTATTGAAAGACCTGGGAGCGTTTCGCGATATCGAGCCTCCCTCCAACGGGCTGGATCGTTTTGTCGGTCCCGACAACTACGGCTATGTCGTCCTTGACAGCGACGAACCGGACGGGCCGGATTTCGATTACGTTGACATTACCGGAACGGGTACGGTTCCGACGATCCCTGGTGATGACGACTACACCGGTCCCCTGCCGATCGGGTTCGATTTCCCCTTTTACGGCAATACCTACACCGAGTGGTACCTGGGGTCCAACGGTATGATCGGATTTGGTCCGACGACCGGTATCACTACGTATACCAACGGTTCGATCCCTTCCACCGACACGCCGAATAACCTCATCGCATGGTTTTGGGATGACCTCGATCCGGACAACGGTGCGGAAGGCACCTGCTACTACCAGAACATGATGATCGGCGATATCAACGCGCTTGTGATCCAGTTTGTCGATTGGGACAAGTTCAACGGCGGTCCGGACCAGGCCAACATCAATGCGGAAGTGATCATCGACGAGCGGGGTCGTGTGCTGATCCAGTACCAGGATCTCTCCACGATGCCGATCAATTCCTGCACCATCGGCATTGAGAATGAGGACGGCAGCGACGGCCTCGCATATGTGTACAACGATGAAAGCTTCGGGGTACCGTATAACGGACTCGCGTTGATGTTCCAGGAAGAGACGACGTTATCCGGTTACGTCACGGACGCTGCCACGGGTCAGCCGATTGAGAATGCCCAGGTCGGATTGTTTGAGCAGGGGGCGGAGGATCCGTTTGTCGGGGATGAAACAGACCCGAACGGGTATTACGAAATCACGGTTCATGCCTCCGGCACCTATGACCTGAAATCCGGTGCCCCGGGCTACCAGTTCGGAGAAGTGACCGGTTTGGTGGTGACCTACGGGCACAATCTGAGCCAGGATATCGCCCTGCAGCCTTCGGAGACTTATTACTCTGTGGAAGGCCATGTCTATTCCGCGGACAGCCCCGGCACGCCGGTTGAAGGGGTGAGCGTCATGATGCCTCATGACGGCCGCAGCACCCTGACCGACGAAACCGGCTACTTCAATCTCGGCGGGGTACTGGAAGGGTTGTACAATTTCGAAATCGGCTATATCCCGGATGGATCCGGGGGGTATCACTCCGAAGAGTTTAACGCGGTATACATCAATGCAGACGAGCTGCCGCTCGAGTTTGTGCTGCCGGAAATCATGGCGCCTATCAACCTGAACGGCAGCAGCTTCCATGAGCGTGTGCAGCTGATGTGGGATGAGCCGACCAACCATCCGTTGCACATGGACATGAATGAGATAGGCGAGCGAATCGGTGTGCTGGAAGAGATCATCCAGTCGGCGGAACGTGAAGGCACACCCCGGGAACAGGAGCGATTGGCGCCTTACAAGCAGGAGCTGGTCTCCCTGCGTGCCTATCGCACACGTTTGGAAAACCAGGGCGAGTTGGACAACATCAACGACTTCCAGCAATATGCCGTGGAGGTCACACCATTCGGGGGAACGCCCTGGATTGAATACACCAATTCGACGGACACGCAGTATGATGTGTTGAACCTGACAGACGGCACGCTCTACACCATGCGTGTCGCGGCCGATTACGGGTACGGCGAGGACTACCTCGTATGGAGCGACCCCATCGAGATCCGCCCGCTGCCGACAGACATTTACAACTACACCACCGTGCCCTATGAATGGGTAGAGATCCGGCCTTCCGAAGGCGGGAACGGCATCCCGCTCGGTTTCGGACTGGACAGCGTGCATCCGATCGACTTCGGCAACCTGTCGTTCAGCTACTTCGGCATCGAGTACAGTGAGTTCTACGTGTGCTCGAACGGTTTCCTGGACGCCAACGGCAATTCCGTCGCCTACATCCCGAATATGCCGAGCACATACGCTCCCAACGGTACCATGGGCGTGTACTGGACCGACCTGCACGCCTCCGCCCGCGCGGATTACGACGGCTGGTATTTCGTGGATGAAACGAACAACCGTGTCATCGTGGAATGGTATGCACCGCATTACTACAACTACAACGTGGCGCTGTTCCAGGTGATCATCGATTGCGAAACCAACGCGATCCAGTTCAACTACAACACCACGGAGTACGGTTGGAACAACAACGGCATTGTCGGGATCGAGAACCCGGAGGGGACGGCAGCGTCTATCTACGACGGTGAAATCACCGACCAGATGAGCCTGCAGTTTTTCCTCCCGAACGACTACGCCGTTTTCAACGGTACGGTTACCGACCAGGTCAGCGGCGACCCCATCGAAGGTGTGACCGTGCAGGCGGAAGACACCGACGGTACACTGTATGACGCACAAACCACCGAGGAAGGTTTGTACGACCTGCTAGTCAGCACGGACGCGGAACCGTTCGACTTCACGGTCACCCATCCGAATTACGTGACCCACACTCTGACCGGAGAAAGCACCGGCCCCGATTTCGAAACGACTCTCGACTTCACACTGGAACCGCTCGGCACGATCACCGGTACGGTCACCAATTCACTGAGCGGCAGCCCCATGGAGGGCGTCGAAGTCACGGTGGACAACGGTCTTGGAGATGTCTATACCGCTAACACCGACGAGAACGGAGTCTACCTGTTCGACAGGATGCTCAACCGTTCCCATTTCTGGATCATTTCGACGCAACCGTCCGGATTTCTTGAGCATTCAGAGCAAATCAGTTTCGGTCAGGATGAGTACACCATCACCCATGATATTGCCGTCACGCCGGATCAGCCGTTCGATGTGGAGGGCGGGCTCTTCATGGGTAGCGAACAGGGCCCCGGTGTCTCGGGAGTAACTGTTGCTGTGCCTGCCCTCGGGATTTCCACAACGACAGGGACGCAGGGTGAAGTACTTCTCCAGAACGTGGTAGCGGGGCAGTATGACCTCACCATCAACTACGCCGACGCGGGGACAAACGGCTACCATTCCGCGGTGTACCCGGACTTTGAATTTTACAACGGTATGCCGTTCATCGATCTTGTGGTGCAGGAAGTGCAGGCTCCGACGAACCTGAACGGTACCTCAAGGGACGAAGCGGTGGATCTGTCCTGGAGCGAGCCGCCGAACCATCAGTCCCCGCAACCGCAGGTACTGCGCGAACGGATTGAAAGGCTCGAGGAGAATCTTGCGCGGATCAACAGCCAATCGGCACGCAAGGATGAACGTGTTCGCGCAATGGAAGACGAACTCGCCATGCTTCGTGAGTTGCAGGCGGCACAGAAACGCGGTACGGGCGACGAGCTGGATGACATCAGCGACTTCCAGGGCTACCGCATCCGGGTTACCGATTTCGGCGGCAACTCGGAGATCCTGCCGGATCTTACCTATACTGAACAGTACAAGGTCGATGGATTGACTAACGGCGAGTTGTACACCTTCGAAGTTGCGGCGGATTACGGCTACGGGGAAGAGACCCTGGTCTGGTCCGATCCCGTTGAGGTTCGGCCGTTGAACACCTTCTACACCGCCGGCCCGACCGATTTCGAGTGGATCGAGATCCGCCCGGAATACAACGGATCGGGGCAGTTGCTCGGACTGGGCGATGATGCGGTGTCCAACTTCATCGATTTCGGCGGCCCGGCATTCACCTATGACGGGCAGCAATACACCGGCTTTTATGTCTGCTCCAACGGCTTCATCAGTTTTACCGACGCTGTCAGCATGCCGCGGGCAGGGACCATGCCGAGCACAGGCTCTCCCAACGCGACCATCGCCCCGTTCTGGGCAGACCTTGATCCCGGCAACGACCAGAGCGAGGATGTCTGGTACTGGTTCGACACGGCAAACAATCTCGCCGTTGTGCAGTACTATTCCGGTTTTTACCCGGGTCCGTTGAACAACCCGATGTCGTTCGAAGCGGTGTTCTACTTCGACAGCGGGGAAATCCAGTTCAACTTCGATACGGCGGAAGCCGGATGGAGCGGCTACACTGTGGGCATTGAAAGTGTGGACGGCACCGGGGCGTCCGTGGTGGACAACGATGATATCACCGACCAGTCCTCGTTCCGCTTCCAGTCGGCGCCGTCCGACTGGGCGGGCATCACGGGCACGGTGTACGACAACGACACCAGCAATCCCATCGCCGGCGCGGAGATCACCATCGCCGATTCCAATACCGACGATGTCTGGACCGGTGAGTCGGATCAGAACGGCCGCTACATGGTCACCGTACCCCGCAGCGGCGCGCCCTTCACGATCGACTATATCGCCCCCGGCTACCAGCAGGGCGAAACGGTCGAGTTGACAACGCTTGAACAGACCTTCGAGACCACACAGGACCTCTACCTCACGTTGTATCACGCACCTTCCGCCTTCTCGCTGACGAGTCCGGTGGACGGCAGCCTGGTGTACGTGGGCGGCGATACCACGCTGACATGGGAAGAATCCACCGACCCGGACATCAACGACCCGGTCTCCTACGTGGTCTACTGGGCGGGCGACGCCAACTTCCTCACCAACCTCGACTCGGCGACAACCACGGAAACCTCCTTCGACATGACCGACATGGCGGACTTCACCACCCGCTACTGGAAGGTGCGTGCGCAGGACCGATACACCACAGGCACCTGGTCCAACGAAACCTGGATGTTCGAGGTGTTCACCGTCGAACCGCCGAACGCCTTTTCCCTGATCGGTCCGGAGGACGGCACAGTCACTCATGATCCCTTCATCGAGGTGTCGTGGGAGGAGACCACCGACCCCGACCCGAACGACGGCATCACCTACCGTGTCGAGTGGTCCACCTCTTCTGACTTTGCTCAGTTGAACTCGGCAACGACCACTGAAACCAGCTATACGATTGATGATTTCACCAGTCCACAGCTGGGACGCGGCAACGGGGAAGGCCGGCACTCGGTCGGACCGACCCCCGCGCCGATGGAGCTGGACGATTTGCCCGATGACAACACCTACTACTGGCGTGTCTACGCGGTGGACGAGTACAGCCGGGAGACCCTCGCGGACGGCGGCCCCTTGAGCTTCAGCGTGGATGTGTACGATTCGCCGGCGCCGTTCGATCTGTTCAACCCCGCCGACCAGTCGACGGTGTGGGATCCGGACACCACGCTGGAATGGCAAGAGACCTGGGATCCGGATCCGTACGACGATGTCCTTTACCAGGTTTACTGGTCCACCTATTCCGACTTCCAGTACGAAGTGCAGCTCGGCACCGATTTGACGGTGACGGAAATCGACTTCACCAACCTGATGGATGATACCACCTACTACTGGAAGGTGCATGCCACCGACCAGAATACGGAGGGAACCTGGTCGAACAGCGTGTTCCAGTTCTCGACCTACTTCCTGGAAAATCCCAACGCCTTCTCACTCACCGGTCCTTCGGACGGCACACTGTTTGATGTCAACCAGGTCGAACTGACGTGGGACATGACAGGCGATCCGGACCCGGACGATGTTGTCAGCTATGATGTGTATGTCTGGGAAGCCGGTGCGGGCATGCCGGGCGAACCAGTCGCGACGGTCAGCGACGGCAGCTACACCTTCAACGCTTCGGACGACACCGACTATGCCTGGACGGTCATGGCGGTGGACGATCACGGCCTGGAGACGACAGCCGATAACGGTCCCCTGGGCTTCTCGACTTACATCCCGGAGGCACCGACGGCGTTCAACCTGACCTCGCCGACGGACGGTACAACGGTCCCGACGCTTAACCCGACGCTTGACTGGGAAGCCTCGACCGATCCCGACCCGGACAACACGGTCACCTACATGCTGGAATACGCGTTCAACGAACAGTTCACGGATGCAACCACGCATGAAGGTCTTACGACGAACTCCTACCTGTTTGAAGAGGGTCAACTGGAACGTGAACTACAGGACTGGTTGCGTGCACAGGGCCTGGATGAGACCCTGCCGGATGATGTGACCGTCTACTGGCGTGTGCTGGCGGAGGATGTCAACACGACCGGTACCTGGTCAAACGGCGGAGCCGACCAGTACTGGAGCTTCGATGTCTACTTCGAAGAACCGCCGCACACCTTCACACTCGAAACGCCGGCGGATGATGCAGTCTTGACGTCAACCGCGGTCAGCCTCACATGGACCAATGTCGGCGACCCGGATCCGCTCGATAACGTGGTCTTTGACCTCTACATCTGGGAAGCGGGCGAATCCATGCCGGCAACCCCGACGGTGGAAGGCTATACCTCCAATACCTACGACTGGTCCGGTGCGCTGGACGACACGTCTTACGAGTGGCAGGTCGTCTCGCGTGATCCGCAGGGCAACACGACCGAAGCGACCAACGGTCCGCGCGGGTTCTCAATCTACATTCCCGAGGCGCCGACGGCGTTCACACTCGATTCTCCGGCGGACGGCAGCACCGTGCCGACTCTCCAACCGACCGGGACATGGAATCCTTCCACCGACCCCGATCCGGACAACACGGTCACCTACATGGTCGAGTGGGCGTTGAACAGCGACTTCACTGACGCGACCACGGTCAGCGGCTTGACGGAGACCTTCTACGCCTTCGACTCGCAGGCGCTGAACAACGCGATCCGGGAGTGGTTGCGTCAGTTTGAAGGTATCGACGAGGTTCCGGACGATGTCACGGTCTACTGGCGTGTGCTGGCTGAAGACGTCAACACCGCCGGCACCTGGTCGAACGGCGGCGCGGATCAGTACTGGAGCTTCGATGTCTACTTCGAACAGCCGCCCGGCGCGTTTGATCTGACAAGCCCGTCCGACATGGCGGTGCTGGATGCGACCACGGCTGAACTGACCTGGACAGAATCCGAGGATCCCGACCCGAACGATCAGGATCTGTTGGAGTACGATCTGTACGTGTGGTCCGACGGCGATCCGATGCCGGATACGCCCACGGTCACAGGACTGACCACAACAAACTACACCTGGACCAACGGCTCGGACGACGGCACCTACCATTGGCAGGTGATTGCGATCGATCCGCAGGGCAATGAGACCACTTCGACGAGCGGTCCCTGGAGCTTCTCGATCTACATCCCGGATGCCCCCAACGCCTTTAACCTGATCTCCCCGACGGACGGCAACACGCTGGAAGACCGGTCGCCGATCCTGACCTGGGAAGAGTCGTATGATCCCGATCCGGACAACACGGTCACCTACATGCTCGAGTGGGATCTGAACAGCGACTTCTCGACGTCGAACACCGAAAACGGGCTGACCGGAACCTCCTACGAGCTGGATCCGATCCTCCTGAGCAATGCGATGCAGGAGTGGTTGCGTCAGTTTGAAGGCATGGATGAGCTGCCGGATGATGTCACGGTCTACTGGCGTGTGCTGGCCGAAGACGTCAACACCGCCGGTACCTGGTCGAACGGTGGTGCGGACCAGTTCTGGAGCTTCAATGTCTACGTCGAAGAAGCGCCGGGCGACTTCACCCTCACCGGTCCGGAGAACTTCGGCACGTTCGCTTCGAATACGGTCGAGCTGACCTGGACCGAGTCTATCGATCCCGACCCGAACGACACCGACCTGGTCGAGTACGACCTTTACATCTGGCTGAACGGCGAAGCGATGCCGGAGGTGCCGACGGTCGGCGGTCTGACCACGGAAAGCTACACGTGGACGGATGCTGCCGACGAAACCGATTACCAGTGGCAGGTGGTCGCGTACGATCCGCAAGGCAGTGAAACGAGCGCGTCGAACGGACCGTGGGACTTTTCGATCTACATTCCCGAACCGCCCGCCCCGTTCAGTCTGCTGACGCCGGCCGACGGCGATGAGGTTCCGACGCTTGGCCCGACCTTGACCTGGGAAACCACCACCGACCCGGACCAGGGCGACGAGGTGGACTACACCCTGGTCTGGTCGGTCAATGATGAGACCTTCTCCTCGGCCGACTCGGTCACCGGCTTGATTACCGGCAGCTACACCTTTGAAGAAGAGGTGCTGCTCGGTTCGATCCGCAACGGCAATCGTGCGGGCCGCGGCGGGCGTGCCCCGGTCAGCCTCGGCGGCAGCGCATCGCCAAGCAAACTGAATCTCAACCTTAACAACGAACTGGACGACCTGCTGCCGGATGATATCACGCTCTACTGGTATGTACGTGCGGCAGACACCAACACCAACGGCACCCTGTCCGACCAGAACCCGAACGACGGCACCACGTGGACCTTCGATGTGGCGAATCCGGAAGCGCCGTCGGCGCCGGCGTTGACCGGTCCGACGGATGCGGAAGAGATCGACGCTCTGCCGGTAGCGTTTAGCTGGACGGCGGCGACAGATCCCGATCCGGATGCCTCCACCACGTACGAGCTGGAGATCGCGGACAACTCGAGCTTCAGCGATGCGACGGTCTACGATGCGGGTACGGCGTTGACCTATGATGTCTCGGCGCTGGAAGACGACACCGACTACTGGTGGCGTGTGCTGGCAACGGACAACAACACCGACGGCACCTATTCCGAGGTGTGGACGTTCTCGACATACCTGCCGGATGCGCCGTCCGCGCCGACGCTGACCGCACCGGCCGACGGGTCGATCATTGACGGTATGCCGTTGACCTTCAGTTGGGACGAGGCGACCGATCCCGATCCGGGACAGACTCCGACCTACGAGTTCCATATCGCCGATAACCCGGACTTTACCGATGAGACTGTGCTGGATGCCGAGCTGGATTTGAGCGTGGAGCTGACCGACCTGGCGGACGACACCGACTACTACTGGTATGTGCTGGCGGTTGACAGCAACACGGACGGTACGGCGTCAGAAACCTGGAGCTTCTCCACGTACTATCCGGAGAACCCGGACGCGCCCGGCCTGGTGTCGCCGGACGATGCGGCTGTACTCACCGAACAACCTGTCACGTTCGAATGGACCGCATCGACCGATCCCGACCCGGCGGATGTCGTCAATTACACCCTCGAGATCGCTGACAACGAAAACTTCACCGATCCGGCGGTGTACAATGCGGACACGCAACTCTCCCGGGATGTGGACGACCTGGAAGACAATACCGATTACTGGTGGCGTGTGCTGGCCGAGGACGATGTTCTCGACGGCACTTATTCCGTGACACGGACCTTCTCGACCGCCTTCCCGAACGCTCCGACCGCACCGGAACTGGTGCTGCCGGATGACGGCGCGGTGATCGAGGCTTTGCCGGTAACGTTTGAATGGGAAGCGTCGACGGATCCGGACGGCACCACACCCGGCTACCAGCTCGAAGTGGCGGACAACCCGGACTTCACCGATGCCGATGAGTATGACGCCGGCACCGGCACCACCTGGACCGTGGAAGGCCTGCTGGACGACACGGACTACTGGTGGCGTGTGAAGGCGACGGACGACAACACCGACGGCACCTATTCCGAGACGCGAACCTTTGCGACGGCGGTACCGGAAGCGCCCGGCACACCCGACCTGGTCGCGCCGGAGGACGAGGCGGTGATTGACGAGCTGCCGATGACCTTCGAATGGACCGAGGTGACCGATCCCGATCCGGACCAGGAACCGACCTACATGCTCGAGATCGCCGACAACCAGAGCTTCACAGATCCGATGACCTTTGACGCCGGCATGGAGCTGAGCTTCGAGGTGGAGGATCTCGAGGACGATACGCAGTACTGGTGGCATGTGCTGGCGACCGACACCAACACGGAAGGCTCGTGGTCGGGAATCCGCACCTTCACCACATCGATCCCCGACGCTCCGGGCGACTTCAGTCTGCTGGAACCGGCGGACGGAACCATGTTCGCCACCGACGAGTTCCCGATCAGCTTCTCCTGGGAAGAGAGCGTGGACCCGGACGGCGACGAGGTCAGCTACACCCTCCAGATTGCACTGAGTGAAGACTTCTCCGATGCGGAGGACTTCGACGCCGGTACGGAAACTTCCTACGAGATCGTCGAGGATGACCTGAGTGAACTGGCGACCTACTACTGGCGCGTGATTGCGACGGACGACAGCGAACAGGCCCTGGAGACCTATTCTGCCGAAGAGTGGACCTTCACGCTTGTGGATGCGCTGCTGTCCCGCGAAAGCGGAATCCCGACCGAGTGGGCGCTGCAGAAGGTCTACCCGAACCCGTTCAACCCGACGGTCAATGTCGTGGTGGCGGTGCCGGAACCGGGCGAAGTGCGTGTTGCGATCTACAACGTGCTCGGCCGTGAGGTGGCGGTGTTGACCGATCGGCTGCAGCAGCCCGGCTACCACTACCTGAGCTGGCATGCGAACGGCCCGAGCGGGATGTACTTCGTGCGCATGACCACGAAGAAAGGTTTCGTCGCCACGCAGAAGCTGATGTTCGTCAAGTAGATCCAGCAGGGTTGCTTCGAAGATATGAATGGAATGAATCAGCCGGTCAGAAGACCGGCTGATTCTTATTCGGTGTGCCAGGCATGGTGTATCGCTAATGGGGTGCAAGTCCACTGTGGGCCTTGATGACAGGAACCAGCAGCCAAGGGCAAGGGCTAGCCCGAATATTTCATGAGTTCAAACTGCGTCAGATGTGAGGCGCGAAGAATGAAGCTGTATTGCCATACCGCGAATCCTTCGCAACAAAGCAGATGACGCAGTTGGGACCGCCCGAAGGGGGAATGAATAGATGAGTTTGCCTTGAAAACATTC
>WJJA01000291.1 GCA_014729955.1 bacterium | reverse complement strand
TTGTATCAACATTGAGAATGGAAAACGACGGCTCCCGGCCGTGGCAGCCTGCCGTATGAATCAATACGAGCAGCAGAATGAGCAGAAGGGAACGATACGGGTGCGTACAGGTCATGTGCAGTCTCCACTGACAGCGTGACCAGAATATACATGCCGCATCGTCGAGGGGAAATCATTTGTATCGGATCGTTCGATACAAAACAGAGAATACCTGCGTCAGTCGAGACAACCCGCAGGCGGGATGCCGGGAAAAGGAGCCGATGTACGATTGGATCGAGCACACTGAGAGTGCAGTGGATCCTGGTTTCGCGGAACCGGCGCATAGGAATACCTGGATCAGACGCAGCCGGTGATGCTAATCGGCCGACTCGAGGCCGTTATTGAATCTGCAAGCGCCGTAGACCGGGATGCGTGCTTCTCGGCATTCCGGTTTTATTCGTAACGCAGCGCTTCAATCGGATCCAGACGGGAAGCCTTGTACGCCGGCCAGGTGCCGAACACCAGCCCGATCAGGCTGCAGAACAGGATCGCGAGGAAAATGGTCCAGCCGGGGATCACAATCGACAACCCGGCCGAGGATTTCAACAGCAACGCCGCTCCGATCCCGACCATCACACCGACGGCGGCGCCGATCTCGGTCAGAAACACCGCTTCCAGAAGGAACTGCGACAGCACCGACCGGCGCTTGGCGCCCAACGCCATGCGTACGCCGATTTCCCGGGTTCGTTCGGTAACCGTGACCAGCATGATATTCATGATACCGATGCCGGCGACCAGCAGCGAAATCGATGCGATCCCGAAGGCGGCGTAGCGGATGAACGCGGTCATCTGGTCAAAGGTTTCGACCAGCTGGTCCGAATGCCAGATACCGAAGTTGTTTTCCTCGCCCGGTTTCAAGCCGCGTGCTCCACGCATGGCGGCAATCGTCTCTTCGATCGCCTTGTCCATTTGGGACGGATCACGCACCTGTACGGTAATGTTCCAGGAATCTTCCGTGCCGAGCCAGTTGGTGTAGGTCGTCAGTGGAATCGAAACAATGTGGTCGGCATTCTGGTTGAACGTGGAGCCGCGCTTCTCAAAGACACCGACTACCGTGGCACGGTCCCCGTTGATGGAGATCTCCTGACCCAGCGGGCTGCGGTAGGGGAAAAGACGCCTGGCGACATAATCGCCGATTACCGCGACACGCCGACCGAATTGCACATCCTGGTCCGTCAGCCACCGCCCCTCTGCCACCGCCCAGCCGTTGTTCGCTGCCGTACCCGGTGTTCCTCCGCACATGACGATCGACGGAGGTGTGGTTTCGTTCTCAAACTTGACCGTATTGCCCCACTCCCACACCTCCGGCGCAACAATCATCGCTTCATCCACATGCTCGCGGATCGCCTGCACCTCCCGCATGCCGAGCTTGGGACGGTATTCATGGCGTCTGCGGTGGTTCCCGAAGTTGACATTGGCATCGTACCGCTGCACCTGGAACACGCCGGCCGACAGCTGGCTCATTTCCTCTTCGATCAGTGTCTGCAGGCCCTTGATCACCGACATGGTGGAGATGATGGTCATCACGCCGATCACCACACCGAGCAGGGTAAGGCTCGAACGCAGCTTGTGCGCGGCGATGGAGGCGAGGGCGATTTTGAAGGCTTCGTAGATCTGTTGCATCGCTCTACTCCTGCCGCAACGCGACGATGGGGTCCATGCGGGCGGCCTTGATCGCTGGAAACAGCCCGAAGATCACGCCGATGGTCATTGAGAAACCGACCGCACCGAAGAGTAACCAGACCGGCATGAAGGCATCGAGGTCCGTCGTTTTGATGATCTCGCCCCCGATGTAGGCGAGCACTATGCCGACTGAACCGCCCGCCGTGCAGATCAAAACCGCTTCCACGAGGAATTGCCATAGAATGTGAGAGGTGCGAGCACCCAGGGCCTTGCGCAGGCCGACCTCCCAGGTTCGCTCTGCCACGGAAACCAGCATGATGTTCATGATGCCGATGCCCCCGACCAGCAGCGAAATGCCGCCGATCACCAGGCCGGCCGAATACACCCCCGCGGTAATCTGCTTGTAAAGATCCTGCAGTACATCCTGCTTGTTGATTGAAAAGTCGTTATCCTCCAGCGGCTTCAGACTGCGTGCCTGGCGGAAGTAGCGATTGATATTATCGATCAGCTCCCTCTGACTTGCGTCGTCATGCCCTCGAATCTGTATCTCAACGCTTCTGTGCCGGCCGAACTGGTTCATATGAGTACTGATCGGAATCAGCACCGCATCGTCCAGGGACTGCCCGAAGCTCTTGCCCTTGCGTTCGAGGATCCCGATCACCTTGTATTGATGCCCCCCGATGCGCAACTCACGCCCGAGCGGGTTGATTGCACCGAAAAGCTGGTCCTGCACGTCCGTTCCGATCAGGCAGACTCGACGTCCGGCGCGAATGTCGGTGTGGGACAAAAAGCGTCCATATTCCGGTACCCAGCTCCAGGTAATTGCCGCATCGCGAGTGACGCCCGCGATGGTAATGCGGTCGGCATGACGGTCACGGTAGGACGCAGGCCTGCGTGTCCAGATCGTTGCAGACATCGCTTCCACCGTGCTCGCCATACGCTCCCGCAGGAACTCGTACTCGTCCATGGTGATTTTGGGACGATTGATAAATTTCCACCAATCTTCGTCCCAAACCCACGGGTAGCGCTCCACGTACACGGTGTTGGAACCGAGAAAGGAGATCTGCTTGGTAAAAGAACGATTCAGCCCCTGGATGATCATCATCATAAGGGTTACGGTCAACACTCCGATGATGATGCCCAGCGTGGTCAATGCCGAACGTGTCTTGTTGGCAACGAGCGCCTGGAAGGCGATGCGTATCCCTTCCAGCAATGCGCTGGTAACGAATTTGATCCGACTCATGAGGTTGGCCTCGCGAAGATGAAACGTGCGCGAAAAGCCTCGCTTCCGCTCAAATATAAACTTGAAGCAAACATCGTTCCTCGGCTCGCTGCATGCTGCTCCGGGAGGGAGTCTCGGTCCGTATCCCGTCGATTACAGCTGTCAGTGTCCTTCCAGAGATGGTGGCAACCCAATGCCAAAGCGAGGTTCAGCGGACTGGATACTCACCTTTACTCCACATTTCCTTTCCAGCATCGCCTCACCGGACCTTCTCCTTTATTACAGTCATGAGACGACAGGTGTGCCGGCAAGGTTTCAATCCGCTACAAATCATGAGAGCCGATGATGCGGAATGGAATCTACACCCCGGTTCACTCGATTGGCTCTATCCCGCATATTTCACGAGTTCAAACTGTGTCGGATGTGAGGCGCGAAGGATGAAGCTGTATGGCAATACCGCGAATCCTTCGCAACAAAGCAGATGACGCAGTTGGGACCGCCCGAAGGGGGAATGAATAGATGAGATTGGCC
>WJJA01000290.1 GCA_014729955.1 bacterium | reverse complement strand
TTCGGGCGGTCCCAACTGTGTCATCTGCTTTGTTCCGAAGGATTCGCGGTATTGCCATACAGCTTCATCCTTCGCGCCTCACATCTGACACAGTTTGAACTTGTGAAATATTCGGGCTAGCGGTTCAAAGCAACATGCGGTGCAATTACCGCACTGTATTCTATATGGATCTCCCGATCCGATAGTCTGAAGGTAGAGCTTCCGGGAGTGCGGCTGTATGAGTTGCCGGCTGGAAATCCGATGAGTCGAGCTTCGTGCTGCTTCGCTTCAATCAAATGAGAAAAACAGGCGGTGTCTCGTCAGAAACACCGCCCGCGGAAGGTCAAATCTGAAGGCCGTCCTCAAAAATACAGCTTCTCCTGGAATTCGTCGTCGGACTGCTGAAAGTAGCCGTGATATTCAGTGTCGTAGCGTGTGAAGAACATTCGCAGACGCTCTTCGTCGTCCACATACAGAGACGCTTCGCCGGATCCATCGGGACGGATGACGATGCTGCCGTCGACAATAAGATCGACGGTGTCTTCTGTCTGTGCTTCAACAATCGTGGTGATTCCGCTCAGATCGTAGCGACCTTGCAGGGCGTCCGGATCGGACAGTGCGTCGGTAATCTGCACGGTCCACTGGTTCAGCATGCCGGCCGCGCCGAACGCTGCGCCGGAACCGAAGAATACCACGTCCAGATCGACGTAACTCGCTTCGCCTTCGACACGGGCGAGGTTGTTGTAATCATCGGCATACCAGAACACAAGCGAATCACCGAGCCCGACATTCACACCACCGACGAACTGCACATTCTTGATGCTCATGTAGTCGACTTTCACCGGTGAGATGTCCTCAGGAGGGGTGATGCCGACATCGAAGCCGATCAAGTCCACGGAACCGTCCGGAAAGCGACGTTCGTAATACTGTTCAAAACCCTGAACTTCGCTGGGAATCCAGCCCACCGGTGGGGTCTCTTCGAAGTTGGCGGCGTTCAGATTACCGCCAAGATAGCTCACGGCTTCCTGTCTTTCCACATGGAACTGGTTCATCATGTTGATGATACCCAACGCGTAATCGGTGTCGCGAGCATAATCTTTCAAGCTGAACAGCTCATCGACATCGAAATCGGGTTCCGGATTACATCCGGTGGAAACCATCAGCGCCGTTATCAGCAGGCCGATCAGTGCGAGTAGCGAACTTCTGGAGCGCCTTGTCATGCTGTGACCCCCTGTAGGTCCGTGAATCGTTCCAAACCGACGGCTCCGCCTGTCATTGCGGAAACCAACGATGCAATATAGATTGCCTGCGCACGCTTAGCAAGACATGCAAACGGAATCCAAACATTGAGTATCTGCGTCTACGCGGGTTCCGGAGAGCTCGTCAACCTGTGTTACAAATCACCGGGGCAACCGTCGGGTTTATCCATGTCACCTCTAAAATAAGCACTCGAGCAGGATTGCGCACCTGATCACGCTCGAGGAGGATTGTCCGCACAGCTGCACTGAGAAAGAATGGCGTTGCAGGTTTGAATTTGCTACCGTTTCCGCCTATTTTACTATTATACGTGAAACTTGATGCGGCTACACGGCAGGAGAAAACGATGCGAAACATCCGCATGGTGGTTTTTACCGCGATGTTGTTTACGGTGCCGGCGATCAGTACGGCGCAGGTAACCTATGATTGGGAATTGCTCCAGCAGGAAGCGACAATACAAGTCGGCGATTTTATCAAGCTTAAGGGCATATTGACCAACACCAGCGCCCAGGCGGAAGACTTTACCATTAGCCTTCTGCATGACGATGTTCCGGATGACTGGACCACCTCGATCTGCGTGGGAAGCTATTGTCCCGCCCCGTTCGTACGAGAAGTCACAGAAACATTTGAGTCAGGCGGTTCCGACACACTGGCAGTGAATTTCCAGGCGAACAGTGAAGGCACCGGGTCAATCTGGTTGCGCTTCCGCAGTGTAACCGACCCGTCCGTTCAGGACAGTGTGCAGTTCACCTGCCACGCTACCACCAATGATGTCGGCGAAAGCGACATCGTAGAACAGCCGTACAATTTCCGTCTCGACTCGATCTACCCCAATCCGTTCAACGCCACGACCCGGATCACTTACACTCTCCCCGCCGCACAACCGGTCGAGGTCGGTGTGTACAACATCTTCGGGCGTGAGGTTCAGCGGCTTGTGCAGGGCCGTCAATCCGCAGGTACCCACCAGGCGGTCTTCAACGCCGGACACAAGTTGCCCAGCGGTATGTATTTCGTACGGCTGCTTGCGGGCGGGCAGACACGCATCGCTCGAGCGGTGCTGGTGAAATAGCACGAAACCCGTCTCGAACGTACATTCAACGGATCGCCTCGCGATCCGTTTTTTTGAGCCTTTAACTGGTATCGCTCCCGTCGATCCTTGCGAATGGTACACACGGTATATGCTACGACTGCGGAACGCTTCGTACATTATTCCCGTCCGATGGAACGGAACCCTGAATGCGACGGAAGGTGTGATCGAGCGATGAGCAGCCCAGAACCATGACAACAGGGCCGAAAAAAACAGGCTTTCGCAGTTTTGCCGACCGACCGCTGCCGAAACGTAGCAAAGAACAGCAGCACGTCCCGACATCTCCCTGGAAAAAGGACAAGTATCGTCCGGTGGAGAAACCGGCCGGCCCCTTTGTTTCACCGTCACGAGCGCTGGCGGGTGTCTGGATTGTCGTGCTTGCGCTGAGCTTCCTCGGGCTGGACCGCATCCAGGTTGCCCTCGCGGAACTGCCCTATTTCAGGGGGTACGGACGTCTGCAAACCGCGCTGCGCGTGGTACGGCAGGAGAGTGGGCACGGGCAGATCCGCTTGTGGCGTGAAACCCTTTCCAACAGCTTGCACCGCGTTTATTCGCTCGATCCCCTGTTGGAGCGCAAACGCTATCAACCGCGTGACAGCGCCGGCGGCGATGTTATCGTACAGTCGGACGGTCTGCGCCCGAACACCGTGCTCCTGGTCGGCGCTTCATCCATGCAGTTTTATTTGGGCGCGGAGCTGGAACGAGCCTTTGAGACCTATGAAGACGTTCGTGTGGTACGCTTCGGCAAGCTGGGTACCGGTCTCGCACGGCCGGATGTATTCGACTGGCCGGCAAAACTAAGCGAACTGATTCGGGCTCACGATCCGGAACTGATCATCGCTCAGTTCGGCGGTAACGATGCCCAGGCGATGCGACGCTTGAGCGACAATCGTGCGCTCACCTTTGCCTCCGGCGGGTGGAACATCGAGTACGGCCGGCGGATCGAGCAGGCGATTGACACCATGCGTGTACTCGGCGCGGAGATCGTTTTCCTCGGCACACCCATCATGCGTGACGAGGGACTGGCGGAACGAGTCGGTCATGTCAACCGCATCACCCGGAAGCACGTGCTGCAACACGGCGCACGTTACTTCTCCCTCTGGGAACTGACCTCCGATGAGGAAGGCAACTACGTCTCAAGCCTGACCATCGACAAGCGTACGCACTTGTTGCGCCTGACCGACGGCATCCACCTGTCTCGTCCGGGTGCACGCTATGTAACCGACGAGATTGCAACCTACCTCGAAAAAGAGTATACCTTTGTGCCCCTGGCGGACAGCCTGGCCGCGAGGCACAAGTTTGAGCTGCCCTCTGCCCACCGTGGGTTTATCACCCCATACCAGGCGTATGTGCCCCGTGATATCCCGCAGGGCGGCCTACCTGTCCTGCTGCTCCTGCACGGCGCCTACGGCTCGTACACCGACTGGTCCGATCATGCGCACAAACAACTGAGTCGCCTGGCGGCTCGGCACGGGCTGTTGATTGTGCTCCCGGACGGGGACCCGCACGGCTGGTATCTCGACAGTCCCTATGTCGAAGAAAACCAGATTGCCTCTTACATCATGGACGAGCTGCTGCCCGATGTACTCGAACGCCTGCCCGCTTCGGGAGTCTTCGGCGTGACCGGGCTGTCCATGGGCGGGCATGGGGCATTGGTGTTTGCCCTTCACCATCCGACTGTCTTCCACGCTGCCGGTTCGATGAGCGCGGTGACCGACCTGAGCGAAGCCACCGACCGTGAAGCCCTGGTCGAGCTGTTGGGATCGTACAATGAGAATCCAGGCCTCTGGCATCACTGGTCGGCATGGCATCTCGTCGGCGACCGTGGTCGTTACAAGCCGAAACCGTCAATCCTGCTGACCTGCGGTGAAGATGACAGCCGTTTCGAGATGAATCTGTCGTTCCACCGTCGGCTTGACGGTTTGGGGTTTCCGCACCAATGGCGGACATCCCCCGGCGGACATGACTGGCAGTACTGGACCTCTGTCCTGCCCGAGCACATTGTCTGGCAGTCAAGGCAGCTGCACGGCGATGAGCTGATCGCAGGCGATAAGCGTTGGGGGATGAAATCGCATCCAGTGTTCGAGAAGTAGACCGAACCAGTCGTGTCCGGGGAAGGGTCGTGTAACCGCTCTAACCCGAATATTTCATGAATGAGGAAAGCGATCTATGGTAAAGACTGGTTTTACAAGAAGATGTTCTCCAATTTGTCACTTCTTCCCGGTGACGGTTTGTACCTTGAAGTAAAAGAGAAGGACTCATTTATTCATTCCCCCTTCGGGCGGTCCCACGCACGTCATCTGCTTTGTTCCGAAGGATTCGCGGTATTGCCATACAGCTTCATCCTTCGCGCCTCGCATCTGACGTACTTTGAACTCGTGAA
>WJJA01000289.1 GCA_014729955.1 bacterium | reverse complement strand
GAACAGTCCAGCACATTGGAAAACGCATACCAGATTGCGCCCATCACAAAGCCGTGATAGGTGCCCTGCAACATGTACCAGGCGCCTGTAAGCCCCGCCAGGACAGACATCCAGGTCACCATGTTGGGCGTAACGGGAGTCCACTTCAGCGGATATGCTACCGCAAAGCCGAGAGGGCGATAGATCAGCAGATCCACCCACTCCTCGACCACAAGAGGCTTCAGCCCGCTGCGATATGCTTCACGAAGACTCATAGACCCTCAACATGATCAGAACACAATTGTAACATTACGAAGAAATCTGGATGGAGCGCAATAGCGGCGGGGTGTAGGCAGGTTTCGGTGAGTAAAACGATTGCATCGGCTCCGGGTTGAAACGGTGCGGTTGTGGATGGGGTCAGTGGCTCCACTCTCGAGAGCCTGCTTGCGCGAAGCATCGGATCATTGTCACAGTTGCAAATGTTGCCTGTCAGTATGGAAGTGGGTTTGATCACAATACTGCGGAAAGTACATACCTTATTGACTTGGAATTTGAAATGGGGTACAAGCAGAAGAAATCAGGCCGTAAGGATCCATCCGTGTGCCATTGAAATTCGCATGTCCGGTTATACGGGTTGCCCAGCCGAGTTCCCTGAAAGGGAACAATACGAATAGATCGGGGCGTAAGACCCGTGATAAATAGGGCTTACCTAGCCCGCATATTTCACGAGTTCAAACTGTGTCAGATGTGAGACGCGAAGGATGAAGCTGTATTACAATACCGCGAATCCTTCGCAACAAAGCAGATGACGCAGTTGGGACCGCCCGAAGGGGGAATGAATAGATGAGATTGCCTTGAAAACATTCTGTGCCGAAGCAAAACCATATAGCGCGACACTATCTTTTTGCTAATATAGTATTTAGAAAAGAATGTTTTCTTCATTCATGAAATATTCGGGCTAGAAACCGTCTTCGCCGCCCATGCCGTCGTCCATGCCTCCGTTGCCGTTGCGACGGTTGCGCTCCCTGTACTGGTTCAGGTTGTAGCGCAGGGTGACCGATACCAACGGCGAGACCACGTCGAACTTGTGGTAATCATACAGGGTGGCGGTTTCGACAAGCTCGGCGTGGCTCATGGTCTGCAGCACGTCACGGACCTGCAGGATTGCGGTCAGGCTTTTGTTCATAAAGCTTTGCTCAACCGCAAGGTTCATGACCGCGAAGTCATCCCGTTCACCCTGTGACGTCACACGGGGGCTGTTGTAAATACCGCTCAACTGCAGCTTGGTGGTCGGCCGCAGCTTGAAGGTCATGTTGACACGTGTATTCCAGCTGAAGGCTTCGTTGTCGAAGTTCTGCCCGGCGGCTTCGCCTTCCACACGGCTGTTGTAAAGGTTGCCCATCAGGTTCAGCACCCACCATCGCCTCACATTGCCCTGCAGCATCAATTCGACGCCAAGCGCCTCGGCGGTGCCGACGTTTTCGATGCCGTGCAGGGTGACGTTCGGTTCGTAAATGCTGCGCACACGCTCGACGTGGTTGTGGGTGACGCGATAGTACGCTTCCGTTGAGTAATTGAACCCAAGCAGAGGTGTGGTAAACCCAAGTTCATAAGAATCAATAAATTCAGCATCAAGGTCCGGATTGCCTGTACGGACATTGTAGGCGTCCATCCAGGTCAGGAACGGTTCCAGGTACCAGCTGCGGGGTCGATCGATTCGGCGTGAGTAGCTCGCCATCAGCTGACGGTCTGCCGGTAGCTGATAGGTAAGATGGGCGGTGGGGAAGACGTCCCACTGGTCGACGCTGTATTCGGCGCCGGTACCCGGCAGTTTGATCAGGCGATAGGTGTATTCGCCGCGCACGCCGAGTTGATATCCGAACGAGCCCCGCATGTCGGCCCAGATCCCGAACACGGACTGGGTCGCTTCGTCGTAATTCACCTCGTTGCTGAATTCGGGATAAAACTGGTATGCTCCGGAGGTAATGTCATACTGGTAGAACCCGGTCTCTTCGGTGTTCTCTTCGATTTCCGCCTCGTAGCCTGCTTCAAACTTCCGTCCGTTCTCATTCAGGGGATGAGTATACTCCACCTCCAACTCGGTTTCCCAGCCTGGACCGGCTTCGGTGGTGCGTCGCCCCTCCTGCATGACGTTGCTCATGCTGTGCAGCTCGGTGTCCGTCTCCTCGTCGCTGTCGCTCCAGCTTCCGTTCACTCGTGCGACGAGTTGGTGCCCCTCGGTGGGGAAGGTGAGCTGGTAGTCCACATAAGCGGAACCGTAATAGGCGGTCCGTTCACGGTCGCTCAGGCTGATGTAATACTCGGATGCCGTGGCTCCGCTTTCCGGTGAAATGTCATATTCTTCGTAATCCCATTCCGCTTCACGGCCCCGGCTGTACACACCGCCGCGCCCACCGACCGCCAGCCAGTGACGCTCTCCGATGTCAAACTCGAGGCTGCTGCGCAGGCTGTTCGAATAGCCGCCACGGTCCATGTCTCCGTCCGAGAGGGTTACGGAGGTGACATCCGACGCATCCGTCGTGCGGCGTTCCATGAATCGTGTGCCGGTGAAGTTGCGTGAACCGGCTTCGCCGTTGATGGTCCATTTTACGCCCGGGAAGTGCATGGAGTAGAGGGCGTCTGCGTTATAGCGTTGCGGGTAGCCGCCGCTGACGCTGAAGATTCCTGCGTTGGTCGGCAGCTGGTTCTTCTTCAGGACGATGTTAATGATACCGGCGGTGCCGTCGGGGTCGTACTTGGCCGAAGGATTGGTGATGATTTCAATATCCTCGATGGAACTCGCCGCCGTGGTTTGCAGGACGTCGTTCGCATCCAGCACCGTAGGGCGCCCGTCGATCAGGACCGTGAAATTCCCGCTGCCCCGCAGGGAGACATTGCCCTCGATATCCACACTGACCGACGGCACATTTTCCAGCACGTCCACAGCGGTGCCGGAGGCTGCCGTCGCCTGTTTGCTGACGCGGACCACCTTGCGGTCGATCTTGTATTCCATCGGCGCCTGGGTGATGGTATAATCCACCGCTTCCAGGTCCACAGTCGCCTGTTGAAGTTCGAGACGTCCGACGTCCACGGTACGGTTTCCACGATTGATCGTGATCTCGTCAACACGCGTGTGCTCGTACCCGATGAACGTGACATCGAGGAAGTAACGACCCGGCCGTACCTGCGTGAGGCGGAAACGGCCGTCCGTATCGGTAATCATACCGGTTGCCTGGGAGCTGTCCGGCAGGGTGAAGAGGATGACGGTGGCATAGCCGACCGGTTCGCCGGTGGAGGCGTCATAGACTTCCCCCTCGACGATCCCTCCCTGCATGCCGCCGCGTCCGCCGGGCCCGCCGGGGCGTTGCTCCGCCGGCTGTTCTTTCGGTTCGCTCGTTCCGGCTTGCGAGCTTTGAGCGGAGACGGGAAGAGCATGGACGAACAACAGGAACAGGGCAATACCAGCCCCGAGCAAGACTCCACTGATTGAACGAGCAGTCTTTTGAATGAACGGTGCACCGTATGTCATAGTTATCGTATCCTCGTCAAAAAGAAGAACCGTGCTTGTGAACACTCCAAACGCGGTGAACGCATGGAAAACAGATGGAAGCACTTCAATGATGCCCGCCGGGAGGCGTTTGCCATCAAACGTATAGCCCCGGCATGTTGTTCCCCGTTCAGAATTAAACCAGGCGAGACGGAATCTACGAAAGCTGCAGATTTCATGCCCCAATTGCACAACGATGAGCTCCCGGACTCCGGCCCGCAGACCTGTATACATGAAAAAAACGCCGAAGGCATATGCCTTCGGCGTTGTGAATCCATTATGGATGGGATCTACGGACGGACGTAAATCACGTCTGCCACTTCACGGTCGATGCAAAGCTCCTTTTCGCCCGCACGAATCGTAAGCTTGCCGTTCTTCGGCATATCCTGCAGTTCGACCGACATACCCGGGTACGCGCCCAGCTCCTTGAGGTCGTTCAGCACGTGGCTGTGCCGGTTGTCGACACGACTCAGCACCGCTGTCTTGCCCTGTTGCAGGCTTGAAAGCGCGACCAGCGGACGATCGGGAATGTTGCCGCTTTCGTCGGGAATTGGATCCCCGTGGGGATCGTACGCCGGGTGCCCAAGCGCTTCATCGATCCGGTTCAGCAGTCGTTCACTGACCGAGTGTTCGAGAATCTGCACTTCCTCATGCACTTCGTTCGGGCCGTAGTTCAGGAAACGGACCAGGAAGCTCTCAAGCAGCCTGTGACGACGGATGAGCCGGACGGCGACGGCGCGACCTTCTTCGGTCAACTCCGGCGGCCGGTAACGGCGGTAATGCACCCACCCTCGTGTGTGTAACCGTCGAAGCATACCTGTAACCGAGGGCGCCTTAACTTCAAACATCTTCGCAAGACGACTCGTGCCGACCTTTTCGCCTTCGCATTCAAGACGGAAGAGAGTCAGCAGATACTCTTCGGCGGAGGGTGACACGTTCAAATGAAACCTCGACATGCGTTCCTCCCCCTACTTCGCGTTTTTTAGGTTAAACTAAAAGAAGATAATTCACAACAAACTAACTTTTCAAATGATACGTCTCCGGATCGGCCGCCTTGGAGGCCCCGAGAGACGCCTTCCTCCAGCAAAAAGCATTCAAATTTTGGATTGCTGCCAGATTATCGATCAAGACAAGACAGGCTCATTGTTAGTCTTATATGGTACACCAGCAAAATCTTTGCTTTGTTCCATACAGGGCGCTACTTTTACACGGGACTCTGCGAACCGAACGGATCAGAAAGAGTATAAGCGTACATGGGCAAACTTGATCGGTACATTCTCCGCGAAATGATCGCGCCGTTTTTCATCAGCATATCGTTGATTATGCTGTTGTTTACGCTCAATCTTCTCTTCCGGACCCTCCACAGGATTGTCGGGCAGGGCCTGTCTGTTCTCATCATCGGCGAATACTTTTTTCTCAACCTGGCTTGGATTATTACCCTCGCTGTACCGATGAGCATGCTGGTTGCCAGCCTGATGGCGTTCGGGAGAATGGCCGGGGACAAGGAAATCATCTCAATGAAAGCCTCCGGGATCAGCCTCGCCCGCATGATACGGCCTGTGCTGATCATGGCCTTCGTCGTCGGCAGTTTCTCGCTCTACTTTCAAGATGACATTCTCCCCGACATGAACCACCGCAATAAACTCCTGACACGCTCCATCCGAAAGAAACGACCGAACATTGCGATCCGGGAAGGCATCTTCACACGTGAACTGCAGCAGCAGACCATGCTGGTCAAGGATGTGAATGAAGAAACCGGCATGCTTCACGATGTCAGCCTCTTCGATGAATCCTCCCCGAAGGAGACATCGACAATCGTCGCAGACAGCGGCAAGCTGGTCTATGTGGATACGCTTGCCGCGTACCATTTCCTCCTGTATGACGGTGAGATTCATCGAATGAAACGTGAAGATCCGGATTCCTATGAACGCATCGAGTTCGAGGAAGCGCTGTTTCGTATCGATGCGCCCGAGCTGCTGCTCCGGCGACAGGAGGAGGGCTATCGCGGCGACCGTGAGCTGGATCTCGCGGGTCTGCTGCAGCGTGTGGAAACTCTCCGCCAACGGGAACCGAACGAACAGACTCAACGCCGGATCAACAAGTATCTCGTCGAGTACCATAAGAAGTTTACCATTGCCTTCGCCTCGATCGTGTTTGTCCTTGTAGGGACGCCGTTGGGAGTGAAACTGAGTCGCGGCGGCCTTGGGGTGGCGGGTCCGCTCGCTGTAGCGTTTTTCCTGCTCTACTGGACCTTCCTGATCGGAGGGGAAGACATGGCGGACCGCGGGCTCGTGGCACCCGCACCAGCCATGTGGGCGCCGAATGTGATCCTGGGAATCCTGGGTATCCTGATGATACGCCAGGAGATGCGAGCCCATCGTGAAATCCGGCTGCCACGCTTCGGACGAAAAAAGGAGGAAACGGCCAAATCAGGCGAACGTCTGCAACCGCTGCTGCATGCGGATCGACAGGAATTGATCGATGAGCTGAAAGATGAGACCGTACCGCCGTTGGAGGAGGACTCCGAGGATGAGCAGAGGAGCTCCTAGTGCCGTCCCAGCCCCATTTTGAGTGCAGGGTGGCACCAGGCTGACGCGAGGCAGGATCCGACACAACGTACCGTAGGGCCTTTCTTGCCACGGTCAGGTGTGATCTGAAGGATGATATCTTCCATTCATGTGAGACGGTCCACCGGCGCCTGGTATTATTTGTCGGGAACCGGCTGGATTGCGAGAACGTGTTTCATTTGCTGAACCTTCGGTACTGACCATTGACCAAGAGCGACAGATTCAGATATGAAGAAACTTGACCGCTATGTCGCACGACGCTTTTTCAGTTTCTTCCTGCTGGCGATGCTGGCGGCGGTTGCGATCTATCTCGTTGTTGATCCTATCGAAAACCTCGATGATTTTCTCGACAAAGGGGTATCAAAGCAGGACATTCTGCGCTACTACCTCTTCTACACCCCCTATATCATCTACCTGGTGTATCCCGTTGCGGTGCTGCTGGGCACGATGTTCTCCATGGGAGGGCTCAGCGGCAACAACGAGCTGCTGGCCATGAGCGCGTCCGGTGTCCCGCTCTATCGTCACCTGGTCAATCTCGCATTAATCGGTCTCATGCTGAGCGGCTTCATGTTCTGGTGGGGGGAGTCGCTGGTGCCGGAAATGAACAGGCAGCGTCTGGATATCTGGCGTCTGCAGGTGAAGAAGCGCATGGACTGGCGTGTCACCGAACAGGGTCATGTTTACCTGCAGGAGGGACCGGAACGTGTCATTCACATGGACCTGTATCAGCCCCGCATTATGACAGGGCACGGTGTCGACATGTACGAGTATGACGGTTCCCGTATCGAAAAACGATACTATGCGAAAAAGCTGGTATGGTTTGAAAATCGCTGGGTGATGCACGACGTGCTCGTGCGGGATTTTTCCGGGAAAACGGAACGGATCGAAAACCTGGACCGTCTCCCGCTGGACCTGGAGGTGCTTCCGGAAGACCTGGTCGAAATGAGGCTGGACCCGGAGGAGATGGGTCTGGAAGAACTGAAGCGGTTCGTTGAGCGGCTGGAACAGGCGGGGGGGCATGTGCACCGATGGGTTGTGGATATCCATACCAAAGTCGCCAATCCCTTCGCCGGTTTCATCATCATCTTGTTCGGAGTACCGGTCTCCGCGGTTCGCAGACGCAGCGGTTTTGTTTTCGGGGTCACTATCAGCCTGCTGGTTGCTTTCATCTACTTCGGCTTCCAGCAGATCGGCAAGGTGCTGGGGTATAAGGAAGTCCTCGATCCCTGGCTCGGCGCCTGGCTGGCCAACATCGTATTCGGGCTCGTCGGGCTGATCCTGTTGATCCGTACACCGAAGTGAGCTTGAAGTTGCAGAACCTTTGCCCGTAGTTTGTGATGAAACGGATGTCATCAAGACTATCTCGAGAACTCCCATGCAGCTGATTGAAACCACCCATCCGGATGTAAAACTAATCGATCCCGTGGTTTTCGGAGATCATCGCGGCTTCTTCATGGAATGCTTCCATATCGAGAAATACCGTGAACTTGGGATTGAACAAACCTTTATCCAATCTAATCTTGCCATGTCACGCAAACATGTACTTCGAGGATTGCATTATCAGGAACCTTACCCGCAAGGGAAACTTATCAATGTGATTATTGGTGAAGTGTATGATGTAGCAGTCGATATCAGGCGGTCTTCGCCCACGTTCAAACAATGGATCGGCGTTCATTTGTCGGAAGAACGGAAGCAATTGATGTACATACCGCCCGGCTTCGCACACGGTTACCTGGTGTTGAGCGATGTAGCGTACTTCACCTATCAGACCACGGATGTTTATCATCCTGAAGCCGATCGCGGGATTCGCTGGGACGATCCCGACATCGGGATCGAATGGCCGGTGGACGAACCGATCCTGTCAGAGAAGGATCAAGCAACTTCTTTCCTGAAGGACGCTTTGCTGCCGGAGCGTTAGCAAGCAGAGGTTGACCATGCCGACGACCGTTTCATCGGATACGATGACGCGTGGAATTCGTGTCACCGTGCATCCCGAATACATGCCGGAGCATTCCTCGGCGATGCAAAAACGGTTCATTTTCTCCTACCACATCGAGATTGTGAACGAGGGGGAGGAGACGGTTCAACTGCTCCGTCGCCACTGGATTATCATCAATTCCGACGGCGACCGTGAGGATGTGCACGGTCCCGGAGTGGTCGGTTACCAGCCGGTGCTGGGGCCGGGGCAGTCGTTCGAATACACCTCCTACTGCCCTTTGGACACTGACTTCGGTACCATGGAGGGAACCTATACCATGATCGACGACCAGGGAGAAGAATTTGACGTCGAGATCGGACGTTTTTACCTGGTGAAGGACCATGTCGAGCAGGAGGATCTGTAGGCACTTGCTGGACTTATAGCCGTTTCTTATATTGGTCGCCTGCGCTACAAACATGCCGAGGTGGCGGAATTGGCAGACGCAGCGGACTCAAAATCCGCCGGGGTTCACCCCCCGTGGGGGTTCAAGTCCCCCCCTCGGTACTGACAATAAAGGGTTTATGTGTTAATCACATAATCCCTTTTCGCTTTTACTAAGGTTTTTGGTGCAATTCTGGTGCAGTTGGTTCTCTGATTCCGTACATTCTTCCATGTGGTAGAGCATATGGAGGAAGCATAGCCGCGATAGAAAAGAGACCACGAAAAAAAGGACCAGACAGGTGGCGGGTCCTTATCCGACTCAGTGGATATCCTCCAGTCTCACGAACTTTTAACCGAAAAACGGACGCTACAATATGGGCTCAGCAAACTGAGACCGACATCAGGCATGGTCGATATTTTAGCCCGAATATTTCATGAATGAAGAAAACATTCTTCTCCAAATACTATATTAACAATAAGATAGTGTCGCTCTATATGGTTTTGCTTCGGCACAGAATGTTTTCAATGCGAATTCATCTATTCATTCCCCCTTCGGGCGGTCTCAACTGCGTCTTCTGCTTTGTTGCGAAGGATTCGCGGTATTGCCATACAGCTTCATCCTTCGCGCCTCACATCTGACGCAGTTTGAACTCGTGAAATATGCGGTCTAGAGCGGCTGAGGCTGGTAAGCATACCCTGGAAGAACTGCTCGACCGATACATCGAACGAAAGTTGAAAGAGAAACGGAGTTGGAAAGATACTCTTCGCCAACTTGAGTGGTGGCGTAATCATCTTGGTAAATCTTACCTGAGCAGTATCACGCCCGCCTTGTTATCCAACTACCGAGAGAAGCTGGAGTCAGAAGGTAGAGGTGGTTCTGTCCCGGTTCAGCTGGAATCGTACAATCGCGTGATGTGAGATAATTGGTTACCTTGGTTTTGAGCAACCGAGGAGAACCACCGATGAGCCGTAAACGTCCCCGCCGTCAGTTCACACCCGAGCAGAAGTCCCACGCCGTGATCCGTCACCTTCAGGACGGTGTTCCCGTATCGCAGATTTGCGATGAACTGGACATCCATCCCAACCAGTTCTACGACTGGAAGAAGCAGGCTCTTGAGTCGCTGGCCGGCGCGTTTGAACGCAAAAAGACGCCTCGCGAAGACGCCCGAAAGAAGCGTGAACTCCAACAGCTCCAGGACAAGTTGTCGAAGAAGGACGAGGTGATCGCCGAGCTGATCACCGATCATATCGCGTTAAAAAAAAGTCTTGGGGAAAGCTGACCGTGCGCTGGGTTGAGCCCGATATCCGTGACGATGTGGTCGGCTTCATCGACCATTGGCATAGCCGCAGCGGCTTGCCGTACTGTTGGTTCCTGACCCGTATCGGCCTTGCACGTGGACGTCTGGCCGACTGGCGTCGCCGTGCCGGCCGCCCCAACCGTCACAACGGCAAAATGCCCCGTGACCGTTGGCTTTCCCATGACGAGGGCCGGGCCATTATCGACTTCTATACCGACCACCGTGAAGACGGATACCGTCGCTGTGCCTACATGATGATCGACCGGGATATCGCCTTCGCCGCGCCTTCCACGGTCTATCGCGTGCTGAAACGTGCCGGGGTCATGCGCACGCGTGGCGACGTACGGACAAAGATAGGTACTGGCTTTGTCCAACCGCTCATGCCCCATGAACAATGGCACACAGACATCTCGTACGTCAAGATCAAATCCCGCTTCTACTTCCTGATCTGTGTGCTCGACGGCTACAGCCGGATGATCCTGCACTGGGACCTGCGTGAAGCGATGGAGGCGAAGGATGTGGCAATCGTCCAGCAGGCCGCGCGGGAACTCTTTCCCGACGCAAAGCCACGCTACATCACCGATAACGGCAAGCAGTTCACCGGACGAGAGTTCCAGAGGTTCATCGCCCTGCACGGCCTGACCCATGTGACCACGTCCCCCTACTACCCGCAGAGCAACGGCAAACTGGAACGCTTCCACGGCACGATCAAGCGCGAGTGCATACGACGAAACGCCATGACCGACCTGGACCATGCGAAAAACGTGATCGAACCCTATATTGCCTACTACAACCATGAACGACTGCACAGCGCCATCGGCTATGTCGCACCGGCCGATAAAATGGCTGGACGCGCTGAACAGATCCAGGAATAACGAGATCAGAAACTGAAAAACGCACGTCTACGAAGAAGCAAAAGAAACCAAACGACCAATACGGAAGACAACCAGGCAGCTTGAAACAGACAAAACCACAACCGTCACGACCAGGTCAACCAATTAGAGAAAACAGACCCGTTGTTCGATTTACGGAGAACCAGCACAGCTGAAAGGTTTTCAAAAGTGGGGTAAACGATGGCGAAAAGAGAGCGTGTGTTGATAGTAGCCTGCGGGGGACACGATCCCAATCATGAAAATGATCTCAAAGGTAACAGGGAATCGGATGGACCGGTACTAACCGCCTTGTTGAATGCAGATACACCCTTTAACAGACTGGTCGCCATTTCAACAGAGGGTACGGACAAGAAAGAAAACACCTTCCGTGAGCGGGCTGAGAACACAGTCAAACTGGCGGTGCAAAGGTACAAGCAGGAATATGACATCAGGTTAAATACCGAGCTTCACCATTTACCCACCAAACGACCTTTTGATGTATTTGATGTCTTCCCGGATCTTGTCAGGCTCGTATCCCGCTGGTACGAAGAACAGACTGAGCCCCTACCCATCGTACACGTTGACATCAGCCCCGGCACTCCAGCCATCCAGACGTGCTGGATCCTGATCGCCGCCACAAGTCTTCTCCCTCTGCAGCTCCTTCGATCCCTGCGAAAAAATGAAGCGGAAGAGGGGAAACGCCTAACAGATGTCCTGGTCGTCGAAGACCTGCTCCCCACCATGCAGCCCCCTCACTGGATTCCTCCAAACATGCAGGAATTCCTGCAACAGATACGAGAGTCCGCTACTCAGGACAAGGCATCATGGGAGAAATATGAGCAGTTCGGGATCATCACACGCTCCCCGAACATGATGGATGTGTTATCAAAGCTGGAGAAGCATGCCCGAGCCGTTGCGGCGGGCCCTGTCCAGCGCCCTCATCTGCTCCTGCTCGGGGAAACCGGTACAGGCAAAGAGCTATTCGCAAAGATGTTCCATTCCATCGCACGACCCAACAAACCTTACGAGACGGTGAACTGCGCTGGTCTTTCGTACGATCTTATGCGTAGCGAACTGTTCGGACACAAGAAGGGATCCTTCTCCGGTGCAGATCGTGACAAACCCGGTATTCTTGAATTGGTAAATGGTGGTACAGTCTTCCTGGACGAAATCGGTGAGATGGACGCCCAGAACCTCGCCAAGCTCCTGCGCTTTATGGAGGATGGCAGCATTGAACCTGTTGGGGGTGAATCAAAGAAGGTAGACGTCCTTGTCGTCGCGGCAACCAATGCAAATGTCCTGGAGAACGCGGAAGAAGGCACGTTCCGTAG
>WJJA01000288.1 GCA_014729955.1 bacterium | reverse complement strand
CCAACACGGACGACACTCTTCGATACACGTTGATGGGACGCGGCACCGAAGGCGGGGTTTACTTCGCCGGCAGCATCCCCAACCCCGAGTTCGGCGTACCGCGTGTCTGGGGCGAGGACGGTCGCACGACTTACATCTGCGCCGGTCCGGCACTGCTGCGGGCGTCCGAAGAGTTGACCATCCTGCCCGGCGTGGAAGTCCTGTTCGAGGATTCCACCTACTACATGGAAGTACGTGGTCTACTCAATGTGCAGGGCACGGAAGACAATCCGGTGCAGTTCCGCCCCCAGGTCGCGGGCGAGACCTTCAAGGGCGTCCGCTTTGTGGCCGCCAATCCGCGTACGAGGTTAAGCTGGGCGACGATTGAAAATGGTCGCAGCCTGACCACCACACGGCTCGATACCATTCCGGTCAACCTTCAGTACCTTTACAACGGTGGTGGAATGGCCGTGTACAACTCGAACCCGACCTTCTACAATGTCATGGTTCACAACTGCCGGACGATGTATGACGGCGGCGGTGTGTGGGTGTTCCAGGCGGCACCGACGTTTATCGGCTGCACCATCGAAGACAACGTTGCGGAACGTAACGGCGGTGGTATTGCCCTTTGGGGTGCTCAGGCGGAAGTGTTAACCACCGTGATTCGCAACAACATGACGCCCGGCAACGGCGGTGGCTTGTATCATCTGTCGCTTGCGGATTCGCGCATCATGAATTCGCTGGTGACCATGAACCAGGCGGACAGCCTGGGCGGCGCCGCGTTCGTCGACGATTATTCTTCCCCGCGTTACACCAACACGGTCCTGTACGCCAATACAGCCACCGTCGGGGGCCAGGCGCTCGTGACCTCGAGACGATCCACGCCGATTCTGCGCAACAGCGTCATTGAGAATCACACCGGCGCCACCATTGAAACACTCGGCGAAACGGAAGTGGTCGCGCGGTATTCGCTGATTGAAGATCTGGAAGACCTTGAAAGCAATATCGATGCGGACAACACGGTGAGCAGTCAGGCACCGGACTTCACCAACCCTGCGGGTGCCGTACCGGACGGCTGGTACCCGACGGGTAACAACGCCGGCGGCAGCACGCTGGTCGATCACGGCGATCCGGGACTGCTCTACAAAGATTCCAGCTTCCCGCCGTCCAAGGCTGAGGATCGCAACGATATCGGTCTGACAGGCGGACCGAACGCGATCTACTGGGAGCGTTGCCCGCTGCGTTTGAGTTTCTATCGCAATCCGGGCTCGAAAAACTTCCTCGAGATCGTGGTTAACTCGCTGGATGCTCTGGATGCGGATCCCACTCTTACGGTGGAAACTGCATCAGGCGAACAGGATATCCCCTTGCAGGCAATTCCCAACGCAGCCGCGGTCTGGCATGGGAGTATGACGATTGAAGAGTCCACCAACCTGACGGCGGCGGCGATCAGCGGTGAATACAAGTACACCCGTTCGCTGACAGTATCGCTGTTCAAGTCGTCCACCGGCGGCACATTGCAGGATCACAACGGTGCCGGCCTGGTCGTACCGGCGGGTGCGTTGGCATCGGATCTGCTTGTAATGGCGAAACCGGATGACGGCGCCGCCGTGCCGGATGACGTTTCCCTGGACACGAAAGTCGGTGTGCGGTGGACGGTCGATGCCGGCGGTGAAACCTTCATGACGGCCGGCGAGGTGATCCTTCCGGTGGAAGCCGGGGAAGATGCCTCACGCGCGTCAATCTGGCGGCAGGATGATGAGGGTTGGACCCGGCTGGAAACGTTCGCCGATCCGGCTACCGGTACCGTGCACGGTCGTACCCGCAAAGGCGGTACGTTCATCGTGACCTACGATGCCGCAGGCGATCGCACACCGGAACTTCCGGCGGTTTCAGAACTTGGCGCGAACTATCCGAACCCGTTCAACCCCTCGACGGTGATTCCGTTCAACATGGCGGCTGCCGGCGAGGTCCAGTTGAAGATTTACAATGTGATGGGACGTGAGGTGGCGAAGGTTGCAAGCGGATTGTACACCTCAGGTTCTCACAGCGTAACTTGGAACGGTCGCAATTCGCAGGGCGCCGCTGTTGCGAGTGGTGTCTATTTCTATCGGTTGCAGGTGTCTCCGGCGGATGGCAGTGCCGGGATTACACACACCCGCAAACTCGTGTTGATGCGATAAAAGGGGCGGGATCATGATTGCACAGATCAAACGACATCACAGGCAGTGGCCGATCATCCTGGTTCTTGCGATCGCCATGGCGTTCTTCGTCGGTTGCGGAGGCGATGACGATGACGGTGGTGAAGAGGAGCTGAACTACCGGGATGAAGTGAACCTGGGGTGGGACGAGTTTGAAAACCTCGACTACGATCAGGCTCTGGTCCACTTTAAGAACGCAATGTCCGTCAACGCAGACGGTGTGGATGCCTATACCGGCGAAGGCTGGTCCTACTTCCGCAAGCTGGAGCTTGACTCCGCCCGTGCAAGTTGGGAACAACCGCTCGACAGGAACCTGGAAGGCGACCTGGATAACATCTATGCAGGACTCGGATTCCTTTCACTGTCGGAAGAGGACTACTCGGAAGCGATCGAACGTTTTGAGTGGGTGTTCGAAAACAACGAAAGCTACAGCTTCGTGCATGATCCGGGGATTGACATCCTCGACGTGATCGTGGGGCTGGCCCAGAGCAACTTCCTGCTGGGCGAATTCGACGCCGCGCTGGATTGGGTAAACCTGATCGAGCAGAACTTCGATCCAGATCTTTCCACGCCGGAAGGTATTGACGCGCTGAGAGAGATGATTGAAGAAATCGGCAATCGGGTGCACAGGTAAGCAGGAGTGACAAGCATGTTGAAACGTCAGTCAGTACGCATTGCCCTGCTTTCGGCGGCATTGTTCGTACTCACGCTCGCCTTCATTGTCAGTTGCGGCAAGATGGAAGGCGATATCGATCAGAACCAGGCTCCTGAGGTGTCTTTTACCACCGTCCCGGTGAACCAGGACACCTTCAGCTTCGCACCCGTGATCTACTGGAAGGGTAACGATCCGGACGGTTTCGTGGAGCATTACTCTTACGCGGATATCACGGATTCGGCGGCCATTGAGAATCCTGTCGATTATATCAATCGTATCCCGGAAGAGGCATGGACCGATACCATTGCCACCCAGGCACGGATCTACCTGCTTACGGAAGCGGGTGAGACCAAGGAGCACGTGTTCTACGTCCGCTGTGTGGACAATGAGGGTGCCTTCAGCGAAGTAAAGTACCGAACCTTCTTCCGCGAGAACAATGCACCGAATATCCCGCGTGTGGGACGTCCGTCCTGGAATGACGAACTGTTCGACACGACGGTGTATGTGCAGGATACTCTGTTCACTAAAAACGAGCCGGACAACATCTGGACCGGAATCGACTTCACATGGCGCGGCAGCGACCCTGATGACAAGGCGCTGTACCAGATTCCGCTCGAATACCAGACTGTGCTGGTGAAAAGCCCGGGCGATACGGTTTTCGTGAGCCAGTGGGACGACGATCAGAACATCACATTGTCCGGCCTGAGCACCGGTTTCTACACGCTGTATGTGTG
>WJJA01000287.1 GCA_014729955.1 bacterium | reverse complement strand
GCAGTAATCTGGTCACGTTCACGGAAATGCCGGCTGAAGCGTACCGACCCCGCGCCAAGCCAGACTAATCCAAGAAGCCACAGGATTCCGTGTCCAACTGCAATGGAGGCGATTTGTTGTTCAGCGAAGGACTGATACGGCGCCAGCGGGACCGATATGCTGATCCCGCCGCGTATGTCACCGGTACGATACCCCTGTTCCGCATGGCATTTCAAACAGGATGGTTCCGTAACCAACGGCCTCATCAGCCTGAGATAGGGGATCCCGTCCTGCTCTACCGTTTCGACAACCTCATCGATCCCGGTTTCAAAGCCCTGCAAAGCTGCTTTTTCCCATTCATCCGGTTTGTTCGAAGGGTTAATGGGATGCAAACTGGTAATATGTCCATGGACCCCTACGGTTTGCTCGCTTAACTCATGCACCTGCCTTGTCATGTAGGCCGGATTGATCATGGTCAGCAGACGACCGGAGGGGGTCCTGATCTCTCGTTCTTCAACCTGCGTCAGGTAGGGATTGGGGGGGGTGGTTTCCGTGACAGGAGCATAGACGCCGCCGTGGAGGGTGTTCCACCGGCGATAGAGCACATCCTTCAAGAATTGCGCGCGTGCGGCTTCCGTCGCGGCATGAACGGCTGCCTGTTCCCCTTCATGAGAACTCCAGAGAAAGGAGAGTGCAACGACGAGCGTCCACACAACCGCAAGTGCCAGGGTAAAACGTATCAGCTGTGACGTTGATCTCTTACTTTCTTGCCAGGTCTTCATTGAACGGATCCCGTAGGCCGAAACTGCCGGATCATAGCCATGCAATATCCCCTGCCCACAGAATATTGCGGATCAAGCTGTCCAAATCAAACAAACAAAACACGAAATACATAAATCTAACGCAAGAGTGGTTTTTCTATAATATAATCTTGTGGCAGGTAAGGTACACGCTGTCCTATACCTCCGCAAGTTTCATGTCGACATTTTCGTCTTTTCGCTACGGGCTCTCCAGGATGCAGGCAGGGCAGAGGGTTATCAAGCATTTCAGCAATGGATCCAGTCAATGGTTCCACGCTGCTTGATCGGTCGTTTCGGAATGAGGTAGTCGGCGCGCATCAGCACGCCGAGGAAGAGTCGGTTAAAAAGGTAGCCGAGCGGGGTGTCAAGGCCGGTCGTGGCGACAGCGATTTCACCTTTGAATCCCAGTTTGCGCGCACGACGCAGAATCCTCAGGCCTGAGATCTGAGTCTCCATGGAAATATCGGTGATGATTCCGTCAAACCGTGCGGCATCATTTTGCAGGCGCTTGATACCGTCTGCGGCGTTCAGTGCACGTTCTACCGCAGCACCACCCGCGGTCATCTGATCACCGAGGGCACGGGCGTAGCGATCATTGTCATCCACGATCAACACCGATGTCCACTTCGGCGGTTCGCCGCCGCCGGTGCCGTCCCACGGTCGTCTCATAGGGGCTCCCGTCCATCCGTCGCCGATTGCAACTGACGTAATCGACCGGTAATATAGGGCAAACGACAGACAACCTACAGGGAAATACCATCGATGGAACGTGCGCCGGGGTTTCAGCCGACCAGGTTTCTCGCGGCGGTCTCAGACCCGTCGGAGGCCAAGGCAGGCATTGTCGGCCTGCCGTATGATTTCACCAGCTCCTACCGTTCGGGGTCGGCAGACGGACCGGACGCCCTGCGACGCGCTTCGTTCGCCCTCGAAACATACGATCCGATGTTCGACGCCGATCTTGAAGATCTGGAACTTACAGATTTCGGGGACGCGTCGATGGAAGCGCACAATCCGACGTCAGCATTGCAGGAGATGCGAACCGCCCTCCTCGATCTCCCGACCGAACTTCCGCTGCTGGGGTTCGGCGGGGAGCATACCGTCACGCAGATCCTGGTCGAACGAGCCTCGAAACAATATCCTGACATTGCTTATATCGTGTTTGACGCGCATGCCGACCTGCGCGACGACTACATGGGTACACCTTATTCGCATGCCTGCGTGAACCGGCGAGTGATGGATCAGCTCGGTCCGAGTCGTATGGCGATGTTCGGCATCCGTAGCGGTACGGCCGAAGAGTGGCGGTTGATGCAGCAGCACAACCTTCTGCATCCCCTGAATGCCAAAGCCTTGAACAGCGTACTGAAGCGCTTCCAGGGACGGCCGGTCTACCTCAGCTTCGACATGGACGGCTTCGATCCCGCAGAAGCGCCCGGCACCGGCGTAGTGGAACCGGGTGGCTACCGTTGGCGTGAGCTGGCGCCTCTGCTCCATGCGATGCGTGGCGCTGACATCGTCGGAGCCGATATCGTGGAGCTTGCACCGGCCTGGGATCCCACCGGCCGTAGCGAGATTCTGGCCGCACGTCTCGCGCGAGCGCTGCTGTTGCTGCTTGCCCCGTGACCCGCTGTACCGTGTCAGAGAAGACCGTCGCCCAACCGATTTCGATGCGAGGCCGTTTCGCCGTCAACTCTTGCAACTTTTCGCCGATAGACGTAGTATATAGTTGTGCAGTACGGATGGACGCACGTAGTTGCAGGGCCCGCACCCGTCGGGCGAACCAGGTTTGACTTTGGGGACGATAGGATTCGACGGGACGATGGGTGGCTATACTCGCGCGTCGGGACGGTCCGGAATCCCGATACCCTTGCGGATAACCATCAAATGCCGATGATAACGGCTACGCACTCGCGGCCTAACCATACGCCGTGAGCGTTCCCTCGAAATTGCGTCCATCCGGTTTCGGGAGGAACGTCAGCTAGGATGGACTGCTCGGTTAGGGCTTCGCTCGGGGCCCGCCGCTAAGATTCACCGAGCTGGACGGTTTCAGCCTGCCGCGCCGGCACAAGGAACCGTCGAGACTGCAATAGGCCGGCTACACGCGTAGAAGGTATGGTGGCCCCGTCGCCGGACCCGGGTTCGATTCCCGGCGTCTCCACTATGTTCAAATTCCAAACCGCAGGTCCAGTTGAAAACGCTGGATCTGCGGTTTGGTGTATAGGCCTGAAGAGCTGGCTGTAAATGCTGGCGTAACATAAGGTTTAGACGGGAGATAAGCGGGCATCGCTATGCTCGCCACCATTC
>WJJA01000040.1 GCA_014729955.1 bacterium | reverse complement strand
CGTCATCTGCTTTGTTCCGAAGGATTCGCGGTATTGCCATACAGCTTCATCCTTCGCGCCTCGCATCTGACGCACTTTGAACTCGTGAAGTATCCGGGATAGGGATGCCCGCCGCTGTTCGCAAAGGTCCATGTTGTGCGAGGCAGGCAGGAAGGTCTGCCCCACTCGGCTGGTATGGTCGGTCCAAGTGTACCGGGTATGATAGAACCGTCAGGTCACACGACGCTTCGCGCCGCATGACCTGGCGAATCGGAAAGACCTCCCTACCGGTTACGGAACATCCTGACCATGTTCTCATGGTGCATCGACATCTCATACTGCACGGTATGGCAGGTCGTGCACTTCTTGTTGGAGCCGATCGGGAACGGTTCGCCCGTGTACTGCATCGGCTGGATGTTGTCGGCGTCGGCGTAGCGCGGATTGTCGGCCGGATACATCGCGTGCGGGCTGCCGTGGCAGGCGGCGCAGCGCACCGAGCCGGTCATGTCCGTGCGGTTTCGATAGAGCTCGTCGCCGCCCTCGGTCCATGTGTTGTAAGCGTCAAAGGTCTCCGGCGGTCCGAAATCGACATGGCAGTTCAGGCAGTCGGGTTCGTTCAGCCAGGACTGACGCGGGTTGATCTCCTCGAGATCGTCCACCGCCACCGGTTCGAGGTTGGCCATCATACGTTTTGCCGACGGTTTCTCCTGCTCGTTTTTCAGCAGTGCGAGGGCGTGGTCGGCCATCTCGCCGTGGCATTCGACACAGGTCAGTCCCATCATGGTGTGCACACTGCGCAGGCAGCGTGTGTGGCCCTTTTCATAGCCCGGGTGGCACATCACGCAGGCGTCTCCGCCGTCCTTGTACATGTAATTCGCATGCCAACCGTGCATCGCGGTGGACATGTCGAGGTGGTCGGGATTGGACGGCACTCCGAGGGCGGGGTCGCCGTGGCAGGACTGGCAGAGCTGCGGGTTGCCCGCCTCCGCCTGCGCGAGCAGGTCGGTGCCTTCGATACGGTCATGGGCGGCAAGAATATTGCGTGCGGTCTCGTCCGCCATCCCGGTCTGCCCGGGGAAACGCCAGCCGCCGCCGTGGCAGTTGCGGCAGCCCATCTCGGTGCCCACCGGCGTCACGACTTTGGTGGAGGCCAGCAGGTTGCCGTCGGCGTCCCGCGCTTCCACCTCGAAAAGCGGGTAAGGGTTGTGCTCGCCCGTCTCGTCATGCCAGGGCACGATCGGAATCATCGGCGCTTTGAACGCCGGCGCGCCCTCCACTTTGTCGAAGGTGCCGTTCATGCCCTTGCCGCCCAGTCCCATGCCCTGGTCCAGCTCCACGCCGAAGATCTTGTCCTCGTAGTCCCAGAAACGGGAATGCTTCCAGGGCTCGTCGTAGTTCGGGTCGGCTTTGTAGCTGATGGTCACGTTTTCTGTTACAAGCACCGGCGGATCGCCTCGCTTGATCAGCTGCGCTTCCAGGGTGTTCGCGGGCGGCAGGAAGACGAACCACGGATCGGAATCGCTGATGCAGTGCATGCCGAGGTCGTTCCATGCGAGCAGGACGTACTGGTTGTTGGTCTTCCCGGGGATCTCGACTTCCTTCAGTTCGAGGTCGGCCTTGTCGGGATGATCGACGATCTCGCCCTGGTTCAACTCTCTGGTGACCCAGGCGGCGAGCGCCTGCTTTTCGGCCTTGGTCCCGACGACGGGCGGCATGTAGCGAAGCACCTTGGACTGACCGTGCAGCTGCGACAGCATACCCATGTAAGAGAAGTTTGCAACACGTTCCGGCAGGGCGTAGCGTCCGGTCAGGGTATGACAGGAGAGGCACTGCGCCTTGAAGACCTCGTAGCCCGCCTCGATCCGGTTCTCTTCCGTGACCTCATGGACTCGTGCCCACTTGGAGGCTTTGAGGATGCCGGTCTTGTTCAGCTCTTCGATCTCGTCGACGAAGATGCTGTTGGAGTAGATATGGTTGTAGACCACGTAAGGCTTGCGTGCGATTTCACGGGAATACTCGAAGCTGCCGATCCACCAGAAGGCGCCGACGATGACGACCAGCGAGACGATCCGCTGCAGGGTGACATTGGCTTTCAGAGTGGCGACCATCAGGCCGGTGACCACGAGCGGGATGATCCACAGTTCGGGGCTGAAGTAGTGACGTACCGCCGCGGAGTCGCCGAACAACAGGGCGCGGATGTCGCCGGGCACGACAAACCAGTACCACGCGCCGGACGCGATCAGGCCGATGGTACCGATCAGCGCCCACTGCAGCGCCGGTTTGCGTACCGTTTCACCCAGGCTGCGGTCGCGCTGGAACGCCGCCACGATATAAGCGAAGTAGGCCGCATACATCAGGGTGACGAAGGTCCGCAGGAACAGCGTGGCGAAGTAGGTCGGGTTGAGGAACCCGTGCCAGAAGTTGCCGTTTTCGAGCCAGCCGCCCGGGGTGAGCATGAACGACAAGATGCCGTTAATGACGAACAGCGACAGCCACGCGAACAGGGCATAGAGAAATGCAACGTTCAGGCGGTCTTTGCGCTGCAGCCTGTTGAAGTAGTAGATGTAGATGAGCAGCGCGACAATTTCACCGAGGAAGAAGACCCATTCGATCGCCCAGCCGAAGACGAAGTTGTGGATCAGCACACTGGTGCCGGCCGGGTTGACCAGGCCGATGGTCCACCAGATGCCGACCCCTGAGACCCCGCCCGCGACCATGGTGATCAGCAGGAAGACCCAGCCGTAGGTGTAGAGGAAGCTGTTCAGCTTCGCATCGGGCTGCTTGTATTCCTTCCAGTCGAGCAGCCAGATGAACAGGCCGCCGCCGACCGCGAGGTGCGAGAGGTAGACATGAAAGATCGAGACGAGGGCGATCAGCGAGCCGCCGCCGAAGTCGGTGAGTTCCCAGATCGGATAGTTCATCAGGCCGCCCTCCCTTCTCCGGCGCGGTTGATCATCTTCAGCATCCAGTAGACCGTGCCGAGCCCGACGACGAAGATCACCAGGAACAGCGCGAGCACATCATACTGGGGGACCACTTCAAGGGTACCCGGGTCAAAGATTTCCGCCATGTAGGATTGTTTCAGCAACCAGCGCATGGTCACCATGACCACCAGCGTACCGGCGAGGTGCCACACGGTCAGCCAAAGCTTGCCCAGCAGGGACAGCACCAGCACCGCCAGGCCCAGGACGACACCAATGGCGAGCACGATGGTGTGCGGCATGGACTGGCCCATGAAGTCGAGCATGATTTCGCGCGGCAGGGCGATCAGCCACCAGAAGCCCGCGAGGATCTGCACGATGGTGGCAAACGCGAAGATGCGCATGCCCGTTTTCACCTTGCGGGCGCGTGCTTCGGTGTTGTTCTTGTCACGAAACCACCAGATCACCGCGAGCGCCAGCCCGCCGACGGCGATGGTCGCGGTGAGAAAGTGCAGGAAGCGCGGGATGTAATCGGCGCTGAAGAAGGGCAGCAGGGTGCCGGAAGCGTTTGCAAAATAGCCCGCCCACAACGCCGGCTGCATGTGAAGCAGCACATTGCCGACCCACATCACCATCAGGTAGAGGAACATCAGCAGGGAGAAGACCAGCGCAAGCACCGCGAGGGTCGTGCGTTTGTGCCCCTGGGTCTGGTGCAGGTAAAGTGCCGCATACCCCAGCATCAGGAACGGGATGATGATCATCCACCACTGCCCGATCACAATCGATGACGTGTAGAAGAAGTGGCCGTAGACCACCTGGATGAACAGCAGCGGCGCAATCCCGAGGGTAATCGCCAGCGCCAGGACCGTCGGCAGACCTTTTTTCAGCCCGGAGGAAAAGGTGCCCTCGCTGAAGGGTCCGCTGCCGGTGATGCGTGAAAACAGCAGCACAATGCCCGCCCCGAACACAATGTTCACAAGCAGGATGTGCAGCAGGAAGGTCAATCCCCCGAGGACGTCGAACAGCCACCACGGTGCGGGGATGGTGTCCGGTGTGGGGATCCATTGCGTGTACTCCATTGAGCCTCTCCTGTGGGAGCTGTATGTGAATGTTTTGTTTATGCGGTCGTGCCGGTGTCACCACCCGCCGAGTGGGGCGGGCG
>WJJA01000286.1 GCA_014729955.1 bacterium | reverse complement strand
GGACAGCCGTATGCGCCGCCTTGTTTACCAGCAGCGGCGTCGTGAACTGCAGACCGCCTTCGAGGGATTGATGGGGAAGATCAGCCCGCGGGTGGAAGATGTCGAGCTGAAACACCGTGACGTGCTCGACTTCACCGGCGACATGTGGATGGAGATCTCCTACACGATTCCGCACTATGCCGACCCGGTCGCCGGGGGGCTGGAGTTCATGAGCCCGATGGCGCTGCTGACAAAGGATCACGGCTATCTCTTCCGTGCCGGCTCGGTGGAATGGGCCGAAGAACGCAAGTCGGACGTGTTTCTCTATTACACCCAGTTGATCGACGGTGTCGAGGAGATCAGGCTGCCGAAGGGCTGGAGCGCCCCGGAAACGCCGGACGTTGACGAGATCGACAAGACCTATGCCTACTTCAAGGCATCCAGCGACATGGGGAAGCGTTCTCTGGTGATCAAACAGCGTGTTGAGGTGCGCCGCCGTCAGATCTCCCCGGACGGGGAAGGCTACCAGGGGTACCGCAAGGCGATCAATGCCGCCGGGGAATGGCCTGACACGGTCTATCGTGTCGAAGGAGGTGCATCATGAGACACGCGACAAACCTGCTGCTGACGGCCCTGCTGCTGCTCGCGATCTCCGTCGCCGCCACGGCCGAACCGATGACCTATGACGGCGCCTACGACATCGGCGAACTGCTCGACGAAGCCAAGTTTACTTACGACTTCGAGAACGAAGACGCCGTCTTCCTGGTCTACGAAGAAAAATCGCGTCTGCTGCCGGACAACCGCCGGGTGTACACCTATCACCATGTCGTTTACATCACGACCGAAGAGGGCATCGAGCTGTACGGCGACCTGCGTGTCCCGTTCGACTCCGAGCGTCAGACCCTGACCTCGCACAGTCACCGCACCTGGATGGACGAGCAGTGGTGGCCGAGCGATCCGCCGGGGTTTGTGGAAACTCTGCCGTATGAAGTCGACCATGCATACGACTACGCCAACCTGCGTGAAACGATGATGCTGCATGAAGGCATCGAGTTGCCCTGCATCCTTGAAAGCGCCTATACCATCGAAGACAAGGAGCCGTATCGGAAGGGCATGGACGGCGTCTTTATCGTACCGCAGGACGATCCGGCAGTGGTGGTCAATTTCGAAATCGGAATGCCCGACGGACGTGTCCCGGCCTACAACCAGTCTGAAGGTCTGAACCCGCCGCAGGAGTTGAAGGACGCCGAGTCCGGATTGAACCTGTACACCTGGACTGCACGGCTGGTGGACGGTCTCGCGCGACCGATCACGGACGATCCCGCTTCCTATGCGCCGGCGATTACCTGGTCCACGTATGCATCCTGGGATGACTTCGGGATGGTGATACGTGAGGCGTTCGACGAACACCGTGTGCTGAGCGACGATATGAAGGACTCCCTGCAGGCGGTAACCAGGACCTGTCCGACCTTGGAAGCCAGGGCAATGCGTGTGCTGGAACTGGTCGAACGCCACAACACCTATGTGGACTACTACGACCGGTTCCTGTGGGCCAACGCGCGCAACGCCGACCGCATCTGGAACACCGGGTACGGACATCGTGTGGATCGCGCCATTCTTGCCGCCGCGTTGTTTGAAGAGGCCGGATTGATTGTCTGGCCGGCCTACCTCGGGCTGGGATACGGTTCTGTCGATGACGGCGCCGCCACCACCGGGCGCATGGACGGCTTCGGGGTGTGGGTGTCGGGTGGTGATACAGAGGTTGAAGCTTACTATGATCCTGTCACCAATACGCTGGCAAACGGGTTTGCGACGATTTTCGCTCGTTCCGTGTGGGCTCCCGGTCATCGAAATTCACCGGATGTCTACTGGACCGGAAAGGGAGATCCCTCGGACTTCGATCTGCGTATGAGATTGGACTACTGTGCCAAAGAAAATCGCTGGCACGGACGCGGATACTTCGCCGGGGATGGAGCTTTCTGCCCCTATCATAAAATGGAAGGCGTGCACAGGGACGGCTCGAAGCACCTGGAGAAAATCGTCGGCGGCGCATTGTCCGGCGCGGAGCTGACACGCTGGAACCCGACGGTATTTGACCGGTTCCATGTGCAAACCGGCATTTCGATGCAAGCGGACGCCGGCGAGCGGGATGCGCACGATCGTATCCGGCTCGAGGTTGGTGAACCCCGATACGGGCTGCTGGACATGCTGCCTGATGACGTGCACCTCTACCAGGAAGTACGGCAGTCGCCGGTGATGCTTGCCGGTCAACTGCAGCAGTCGGTCGCGGTAAACGTGAACGCCGGCAGTCTCGAACGTGTCCATGTACCCGAACCGGTGAAGATCAGCAACGACGCCGGTACCTTCGACCTGGTGGTCAAGGAGATGGGCGATCGTATCGTCGTGAAACGATCGATTCATCTCTTGAAAGCGGAATACAGCGCGTCGGAGTGGCCGGCCCTGCGTGCCCTGTTGCTGGCCGAACAAGACGCACGGTACCGTACGCTGTATTTTAAATAGCATACCGAACACAGGCGCAACGTGACCCGGACCGCACCGGTGGACCGTTGCACGTGAGTTGATGGGTTCTGCCTGCCACGGGCGGGTTGGATGTAAGGCGAAGCCGTGAAGCTGTATCGGGCATACTGCGACCGGCGATAACGCAGCAGACAACCGTCCGTGACAAGCCCGAAGGAACACACATCGCAGCTAAGCGAGCGATGTGTGTCCCTTCGGAATCATACGCCGGCAGCACACAGATCTTTTATGCCTTCAGGACTGCGCCTTGCCCGGAGCGTTGATGTGCGCCCGGAAGCCGTCATTACACGTGCAAAGGTCCACCTCGCCTAGGTTTACGTTTTGCCACTATCGGACTCTATGGAACGAATACCATGGCACACGTCTCGTGGGATGAAGCGAAGCATTGGCGCGAGCGGCAGCGTGAGCAGGGCCGGCAGGTGGTCTTCACCAACGGTGTCTTCGACATTCTGCACGCCGGCCATGTGGACCTGCTGTCACGGGCACGGGCGTTGGGAGATGTGCTTGTGCTCGGATTGAACAGCGATGCATCCGTCCGGCGCCTGAAAGGCGAAAAGCGGCCGATCGTGCCGGAGGTCGACCGCGCTGTCGTGCTCGCGGGCTTAAGGGCGGTGGACCGGGTCGTCCTGTTCGATGAGGACACACCGGCCGAATTGATTCGCCACCTGCTGCCCGATGTGCTCGTCAAGGGTGGTGACTACACGCCGGATACCGTCGTGGGACGTGACACCGTGGAAGCGGCGGGGGGCCGTGTTGTGATTCTTCCCCTCGTGGAAGGCCGCTCGACGACCAACGTTGTGGAACGGATAATCGAGCGCTACGGCTGATACTCGTTGCCCCGCCTCACGTTCAGGGTTACGCTTCGTATTCTTCAACTCAGATCGATCCTTGGCAGTGACACGCTGGTTTCCTACATTACGCGATGGATTGCACCGTTCGCCGATGAGGTGTACGATATGAGCAGGATCTCAGCATGGATTCACGGCCTGGGCAAGGAGGGCCGTACCGGTGAACCGACCGGCCCGCCTCTGAAGGCATGGCAGAAATGCTTGACTGAAATCTTCGGGACCGGCCTGGGAACCGGGTATGTGCCTCGTGGGCACGGCACCGCCGCGAGCGCCCTGCTGGTGCTGCTGTGGGTGTGGTTCGTGCCGCGCAACGCCCGGGCGGAATGGACCGCGGTGCTGGCCCTTCATCTCGCCGGCAAGCCGTTGTGCGATTGGGGCGAAAGGATGTGGGGACACGACCCGGGGCGTATCACGATCGATGAATTTGCCGGGCAGGCGGTCGCGCTGGTCGGGGTGCCGCGCAAGCCGCTGCCGCTGCTGCTCGCCTTTGTGCTCTTCCGCTATTTCGATGTTTTCAAACACTTGACAGTTCGCAACTACATCGAATCGATCCCGCGGGGGTGGGGCACCCTGCTGGATGACACCGTCGCCGGCTTTTTGGCACGAGCGGTGACCGGTGGGATCAACCCATTGCTCGGATTCAGAAAACGGGTCTGAATACGGAACGAGTCCGGTCAGAGAAAACCCCGGCGCTTCACCGGGGTGTGGAATGCATGCATCATATCGTGGAAAAGGCACGTAACACAAAGGGCCGCCTTGTGCAAGCGGCCCCGAAAGAACGGTCGGTCAGACTTTTACGCCCTGCTTGCGGAGATCCTTCAGCACGGCGCTGATGCCCTTCTTGTCGATCGTCTTGATCCCGCGCGCGGAGACACGAAGAGTGACCCAACGACCCTCTTCGGGGACGTAGAACCGCTTCTTCTGCAGGTTCGGCAGCCAACGCCGCTTCGAAACGTTGTGCGCATGGCTGACATTGTGACCGGTACGCGGGCCTTTGCCGGTTACTACGCAACGGCGGGCCATCATCGCCTCCTATCGAAAGTGAATCGCGAATTTCCAGGGAAACAGGAAAGTAAGGCCTTCCCGCCCGGATTCCAAGGGCACGCTTCCGCTCCGGAGTATCGGAGGGAGGACAACGGCTCGAAAGACGCTGCTTGCAATGGCAGGCGGCGTCTGGATGATCTCATTGTACGAGACGTGCCAAATATAAAAAAAAGACAGAGCGATGGAACTCTCCTTCCTACGGCTATGAGGGACAAGGCTGGTTCAGCGCCTGCCGTTGCTTCATGTAATGTCTGAAAACACCTTCTTTGAAGGTTCTTCGCTGGACCCTGCCCCGCCGATTGAGTCCAACTACGAAAGAGTGCGCTACGATTAAATCTATGAAAACGATCCTTTCGAGGAAGATCTCAAAGAACTGATATTATTATTCTTGCGAGAGACAATGGATGCCGACTTGCGTCGGAGCGATACCTTTAGGAACTGCCGCGTTGTCGGTCTGTTATGTCGGATATTTCCCGAGTTCAAAGTGCGTCAGATGCGAGGCGCGAAGGATGAAGCTGTATGGCAATACCGCGAATCCTTCGGAACAAAGCAGATGACGTGCCCGGGACCGCCCGAAGGGTGAATGAATCAATGAGTTTTCCTCTTTTACTTCAAGGTACAAACCGTCGCCGGGAAGAAGTGACAAATTGGCGAACATCTTCTTGTAAAACCTGTCCTTACCATAGATCGCTTTCCTCATTCATGAAATATTCGGGTTAGGAGTACTTTGCCGCTTGCATATGCATAGAATATCTATGTATAATAGATCTATGGATGGCACTGCAAGGCAACAGACGTATTACCCCGGATATTTCACGAGTTCAAACTG
>WJJA01000285.1 GCA_014729955.1 bacterium | reverse complement strand
ACGAGTTCAAACTGCGTCAGATGTGAGGCGCGAAGAATGAAGCTGTATTGCCATACCGCGAATCCTTCGCAACAAAGCAGATGACGCAGTTGGGACCGCCCGAAGGGGGAATGAATAGATGAGTTTGCCTTGAAAACATTCGGTGCCGAAGCAAAACCATATAGCGCGACACTATCTTTTTGTTAATATAGTATTTAGAAAAGAATGTTTTCTTCATTCATGAATTATTCGGGCTATGACCTTTTAACAACAGCCCTGAATGATCTGCGCGCAAACGCGTAAGATGTTCCCGGGTACGATTGAACAACACAACGGCAATCCATGCTTGATAGTCCCGAAGACAAAGCCGGCCGAGTCCACATCGAGACGTACGGCTGCGAAATGAATCGTGCGGATTCCGAGATCGTCTCGGCCCTGCTGGAGGAACAAGGGTACCTCCGTGCGGAGCACCCGGACGATGCCGGGGTGATCCTGGTAAACACCTGCGCGATCCGTGAACACGCCCAGGAACGCGCCCTGGCCAATATCGCTCAATTGAAGCGCTACAAAGAAGCGGATGCGACGGTTCGCATCGGTGTGCTCGGGTGTTTGTCCACGCACCTGGGCGAAACGATTGCCGCGCGGCTGCCGTTCCTTGACTGGATTCTCGGTCCGGACGCGTACCGGTCTCTCCCCGTGCTGCTGAGAACAGAACGAAAGAAGCAGCCGACGATTCTGTTGCAATCCGACCGCGAATCTGAGCTGTATGAGGATCTGTTGCCGGCCCGTCGTGACGGAATCAACGCATGGGTAACCATATCACGTGGATGCTCGAACCACTGCACGTACTGCGTTGTCCCGAAGGCACGGGGACCTGAACGGCACCGTCCGCTTGCATCGATTATGCGTGAAGTGAATGCGGCGGTGGAAGAGGGTTTCCCGCAGGTGACCCTGCTGGGGCAGAATGTGAACAGCTGGCGCGGCGGTGATGACGGGACACCGGCATTTCCGGACCTGCTGCGACAGGTCGCCGAAACACCCGGTCTGAAACGTGTCCGCTTCCTCACCAGCCACCCGAAAGACTGCTCCGATGAGTTGATTCATATTCTGGGCCGAGGGGGAGCGATCACCCCGCAGCTGCATTTGCCGGTGCAGGCAGGTTCCAATGCCGTTCTTAAACGTATGAACCGTCGCTACACTGCGGAGCACTACCTCGAACTGGTGGACAAAGCGCAGAACTCAATTCCCGGTCTGTTGCTGTCAACAGACATCATTGTCGGTTTTCCAGGGGAATCGGCTGAAGATTTCCGGCGGACGCTTGAACTGGTGCAGTGGGTCGGCTTCGATGAAGCATTTGTCTACAAGTATTCCCCGCGCCTGGGAACCCCGGCGTTCAAACTGGAAGACGATGTGCCCGATGAAGTGAAGATCGAACGCTTGACCCTTGTCAATGACGTCATACGTCGAAGCGGTCGAAAACGTCGTGAAAAACTGATCGGATCGACGTTGCCGGTGCTGATCGAATCCGATTCAGCACGTGACCCGAACGAATGGATGGGTCGCAGCCCGGCGGGGCATGTGATTGTGCTGCCGAAAGGAGAGCAGGAATCTCCAGGCGATGAGATATCCGTTCGCATCGAGGAGTTGTCCGGCTTTACGTTACGAGGGATACGAGCCGATTGATATGCCCCGGGAAGGAGTGTCTTCATGTGGATTGTACGGTGGCTGGTCGTTGCCGTGGTGGTGCTGCTTGCCATAGCCTTCACGGTACAGAACACCGAGCAGGACATCACCGTGCGCATCCTCGCATGGGAGTTCGGACCTCTGCCCCTGTATCTCGCCCTGATCGTAGCCTTCACGGCCGGGATGCTGGCCTTCCTGCTTTTCAGCCTGTTCCAGCAGCTCCAACTCGCCGGCGACCTGGCACGTGCGAAGTATGATCTAGAACAGGTTCGAAACACTTCACCACGCCGCTATAATCATCACAACGCTGAATCGGAGAACAAACCGTCGGGAGCGTCTGAGTCGGATACAGCGATCTTCCACATGAAAAAAGGCGCTTCGAGACCGGCAAACCATAACGATCTTGTCAAATTGCGGGAAGATCGCAGCCGCCGCCGGAACGGCCGGATTCATTCGGAGTATGCATCCCGTTCGAGTGTGAAACCAAACGGCAGGGGCAGCGGCGCTCAGTTTTTTCCGACGGACCGCAAGCCATGAATTGGTCCGCCGGGTTGTCGCGGAATGGTATTGCCGGTCTGTTTACCATTCCGGAGAATCAGGACTTCCTGCATGGCAGAAGGGCGACCGCTCAAGCAAAGCATCCCATCGCTCGCCCGAATATTCCATGAATGGAGAGAAGTTCTTTTCTAAAAGCCATATTAACAATAATATAGCATCACGACATGCAGTTTTTCACCGGCACAGATTGTGTCCAGGCCAAACTCATATTTTCATTCCCCCTTCGGGCGGTCCCAACTGTGTCATCTGCTTTGTTGCGAAGGATTCGCGGTATGGCAATACAGCTTCATCCTTCGCGCCTCCATCTGACACAGTTTGAACTCGTGAAATATTCGGGCTGCTGCATTTCCCGTGTTTCGGCGGTAGCGGGTAAATGTGTTCATTCGGGGCGGATGAACCCCTGCCACACTCTGCAACGGTAGTGTTTTATTGCAGGCGTTCCACTTTCTCGGCGGCGCGGGATGCAATCGAGGTTTCGAATCGTTCCGGGAAGAATCGTCCGATAGTGATGGATAGAACAGTGTCTACCAGGATGCGCAGATCCAGCACGAAGGACTGGTGGTCGATGTACCACAGCGCCAGCCGAATCTTAATGGGCATAACGATTTTCACATATGCCTCTTCACGATCCTTCGCTTTCTCCAGCACCGATTCCTCGTCACGAAAATGCAGGGTCGCAAAATCGGTGATGCCTGGTCTTACATCGAAAACACGCATCCAGGCAGGCGGGTAGAGCTCAACGTATTTCTTCACTTCCGGCCGGGGTCCCACGAGGCTCAGATCCCCGGTCAGAACATTCCACAACTCCGGAAGCTCATCGAGCTTGGTACGTCGAAGAATCCCACCGATCATGGTAATGCGTGAATCACGCCTGGCAGTCACAAGCGGGCCCAATTTGTCGGCATCCACGACCATGGAACGGAACTTTACCATCCGGAATGGTTTCCGGTGCATGCCGATTCGTTCCTGCCGGAAAAATATCGGACCGGGAGATGTAACACGGATCAGGAGACTGATCAGGCCGATCAAAGGGGACAAGAGTGCCAGGGCCGTTGCGGAGGCAACAATATCAAAGGAACGCTTCAGTATTCTACCGACCATGGCGCGCTGTCAGTCCTGATGTTTGGCTTGTGTTGATTCCAGCGACTGCACGATGGGCAGTCTTGAAGACACTTATCCTTCGGAACGCCGATCCGCTGCTACTTGTGGAATGCTTCCACGATAGATTCCACAGCAGAGCACACCGCATCAACCTGTTCGTCTGTCTGCGCAGGGAATATCGGAAGCGATATCTGCCTCTTCCAGTCGCGCTCGGCGTTTTCGAACAAGCCGTAGTCGTATCCGTACTCGTTACGATAGTAAGGCATCAGGTGCAGAGGGAGCCAGTGCATGGAGCACATGACTTCGCGCGCTTTCATCTCGTCGATGAACGTCGCACGGTCAATCGACAGTTTTTCCAGGTTGAGGCGAATGGAGAAGAGATGCCAGGACGATCTCCGTGTCGCAGGATCCTGCACCGGCAGCTGGATCGCATCCAGTCGGCGGAGTCTCTCGACGTACGCAGTGGCAATCTCGGTTCGACGCTGCAGATAGGTTTCGATGCGATCCATCTCATCCAACCCGAGAGCAGCGGCGATGTCGGTCATATTGTATTTGTATCCGGGGGCGATAATCTCATAATACCAGGAGCCGGCGGACGTATAACGTTTCCAGGCATCACGGTTCATGCCGTGCAGCGTCATCACACGTATCCGCTCGGCCATCTTTTCATCGTCCGTGATGACCATTCCGCCTTCACCGGTTGAAATACACTTGTTGGCATAAAAGGAGAAAACGCCGGCTTTCCCGAATGTACCGAGAAGTTGCCATTCGGAAGATTCGTCCGGACGGTAGTAGCCGGGTACAGCATGCGCCGCATCTTCAATCACCAGCAGGTCATTCTCGTTTGCGATCCGCATGATTTCCTGCATGTCGCAGGCATAACCGCCGTAGTGCATGGGCATGACGGCTTTCAACGGCCCATAAGGCGGCTCCAGCCCCGCGACCGGTTTGTTCGCGCGAATGGCATGAATGGTCTCTTCCAGTTTGGCGGGATCCATATTCATGGCATCATCGCAATCGACAAACACCGGGACGGCATCAAAGTAGCGAACCACCTCGCCGGTCGCAGCGAAGGTCATGGTAGGTACAAGAACCAGATCGCCCTGTTGAATGCCCGCTGCTTCCAGCGAAAGATGAAGGCCGGCGGTACAGGAATTCGTCGCGATCGCATGTGAAGCGCCGTAATAACCCGCAAATCGGGTTTCGAAGTCTTTTGTTTTCTTGCCGGTGGTCAGCCAGCCGCTTCGAATCGACTCGTTTACGGATTCAATCGCACTTTCAGGTATGGCTACACGAAAATACGGGACCTTCATCTATGGACCTCGCTGGTTTCTAGGAAGCCACCACACACGAGACGGTGGAAAGATACAGTGTACGATTTTCAAAGCTGGAGAGAAAGCTGCGGCCTGCGCCTTGGGAGGCACATGAATCAAGATGATCGGTACAACGTTCTAAGGAGATACAAGACACGAAGCCCATGCTTAGAAAGCCGGGCTTCGTTGTCTGGAACATTCCGGAAGACGATAAAGATCAGCTGGCACGAGCCGGTTGCTGGGTGTCCATCAATTTCTGCGTCCAGTTGTTGTATTCGGTGATCAGGCTCATATTGCCGTTTTCGTTCAGGAACTTGAAGTTGTTGTAATTTGGATTCCTGAAGTCTTTTACCCGACCGGTTCGAATCGCATCAATTACCTGATCGATACCCTCTTCAACCGTCCATTTGGCCTCGAATCCCAGCTCGCGCGAGATTTTATCGAATGAAACCCTGTAGTTTCTCAGGTCCGCATCTTCATCCTTGTTCATGACTTCGGCTTCCGGCATGCGTTTCTTGATGAAATCGCCGATATCCGAAATCATGTAGTTCTGACTGTTCGAGCCGACGTTGAATGTCTGGTAGCTGACCTTGGCAAGCGGCGCTTCCAGGGCGTGACGGATCGAAGACGCGGCATCCTCAACATGAACAAACGGACGCCATTGCATTCCGCCGAAAATCGTGATCTTCTTTTCGAAGTACGCCATGGCGGTGAGCAGGTTGATCACCAGGTCGAAACGGATGCGGCCGGAAAACCCGAACACCGTTCCGAACCGCAGGATCACCGGATGGAGTTCGGTTCCTGCCAGTTCATGAATGATACGTTCCGAACCGATCTTGCTTTTCGCATACAGGGAAACCGGATTCAGCCTGGAATTTTCGTCAAGGAGTTCATCGGATTCCGAGGCTCCATAAACACTGCAGGTCGAAGCGAAGATGAAGCGTTGCACTCCGGTCACACGCGCGGCTTCCATCAGCAAACGGGTGGCGACCAGGTTCACATCAACAGTGGCTTCTTCGTTGATGCTGCAGGCAGGGTCGCCGACCAATCCGCCCAGATGTACCACAGCATCGGCTTTCTGCATGCTGTCAATCACGATGTCGATCTGGCGGTAGTCCCCTTTGATAAACTCAAGGTTCGGATGATCGAGGTACTCCTGAATCGGATCGGTTCCAAAAATCGCGAGATCGAGAAGACGAACCTTGTAGCCGCGACGAAGCAGCATGGGCAGGAGTGCGGATCCGATATATCCGGCACCGCCGATCACCAGCACCCGGCGAACCGGACGCTCAATGCGTTTCAATACATTGATTTCTTCTCGTTTGATGCCGCCCCACTTGCCGGACCAGATGCGTGAAAGGGACAACACGACAGCCGAAAAGACGATCGCCAGCACAAGCACCTGCGTCGGCGGACGCTGCATAAAACCGAGCATCAGATTGT
>WJJA01000284.1 GCA_014729955.1 bacterium | reverse complement strand
GTGGAAATCGTCGGGGGATTCCGGAATCGCCGCCGACACCGCCCACCAGCCGCTCGACGCCCAGGTGCCGCCGGTGTTGCCGTCCACTGCTTTCACCGACCAGTAAACCGTCTGATCATCCTCCAGAGTGATCGTGTGCGAGCTGCCGGTCAGGCCGGACGCTTCCGGTGTACCGGGATCGCCGGGATTCGGCACGTCGGAGGTGTAGACGCTGTAGGTGACCGCATCGCCCGGCTCCGGGTCGGTGGTGGTTTCCCATGAAAGGGTGACATCAAGATCCTCGGTCAGCACGGTACCGTCGACCGGTGAGGTCAGAGCGAACGGATCGGGGCTTTCCGCTTCGGTGCTGCCGTTCTGGAAGAAATCGACCACCTGGTGGAAGAATTGTTCACGTGTCGATGGAAACGTGCCGTCGAGCAGCATGCCCGCCTCGAAGCTGACCGCGACCGTACGATAGCCGCCTTCGTCGTAGAGCACACCGCAGCCTTGATCGTCGGACGGATTGTTCCAGATCAGTTCCGCGCCGGTGTCCGGGTTGATATGGTCAACCCAGGAATTCACGCCGTCGTAGGTCATCTGCACCGATTCGGTGAAGGTACCTGCAACGCCCTCCACGGTGGAGAGGTCCGACCCGCCGTCCGCGATACCGGTGAGATTGAAGTAGGGCAGCAGGTTGTCGGGGCGGACGCCGCTGTACCCGAACACATCTCCGCCCTCGAAGTAGAGATTGCCGTCGGCATCGAGGTAATTGATCAACATCGTTTCCTCGGTGCCGCCGTCCTCCCAGAAATAGGTACTGCCGGCCTCATACATGCCGCTGCAAACGAAGACCATGTCGTAATCGTCCAGCGTCAGACCGTCGAGGGTGGTGGTGTACGCGACCGTGTAGCCAAGGTCTTCCAGAACCGTCTGGATCTCCGTGCCGGAAGTCGGCACAAGGTCAGGCTCAAACAACAGGATGTCACCCACGGGGGCGTTCCAGGTGACAGACATCGGCCCTTCCGGATCCGACTCGCCTTCCGTGTAGACCGCGGTTACCTCGTAGTCGTAGGTGCCGTAACCGGGGAGGTTGTCGACATAGCTCGTATTGGTGGTGTTGTCCAGCAGGGTGCCGTTGCGGTAGAGATTGTAGCTTTCGAACTCGTCCAGCTCGTCACCGCCGGGTGTATCGCCTAAACGCGTGTAGGGATCGACATTCCGTGCCCGGATCACGCCTTCGCTCAGCTTGCCGGGCCGGTGTCGCATCGGGAGGTCGCACCGTGCGGCATGACGCATCGCGGTCCGACGGTTCACGGCCGCTGTTACCTCATGATTCGAGGTCTTGCGCAGCAGCTCGTCGTCCATGGAAACAGCGGTGTAGTAGCAGCGTACTTCGCCTTTTCCTGCGCCGAAACCGGCGGCAACGCCGGCGTACCCGCGTGCATAGCGATCATCACGCACACTGCCCGCATGCTCGTCGTTGATATAGACATGCAGCTCATCGCCGCGCGTGGTCACGGACATGGTATTGAACGACCCGGGTCCGGTATGCACGGCCGCGTGTTCACGCCACCCGGTCAAGTCGACTGCTTCGCCGTCCTCCAGGCGCTGTACACTCCAATAGCCTTTCGCGCTGATCGCGACCCAGTATCCTCGGTAGGATTTACCGAGCGTTCCCTGCCCGCGCACGGTGACACCTGCAATATCCTCAGGCGAGGTGAATCCGAATTCCGCCTCCACGATGGCATCGTCGTACATACGCCCGCTGTATCGCATGGCAGTGAAGTCGCTGTAACGTGAGGGACGCAGAATCATGCGACCGTGGCTGTTCTCGACGGCGGATGCATCGGAACGGGCAAACCATGCGGATGGACCGTTGAAGGTTTCCAGGAAGCCGGCGGTTGCGGGTGCCTGCCAGGTGAGCGTGATTTCGCCGGTGCCGTCATGGTCCGCCTGCAGGTTCTGCGGTGGATTCAACGTGATACTCTCACCCATACCCTGCATTGCGAGGCTGTAATCCTGCGGCCCGTCGGTGATTGTGCCCTCGTGGGACACCTCGAGGCGATAGTTCCCCGCGGGCAGGTCGGCGACATAGATCTGCTCCACGTTGTCCACGTCGTTGTCGCCGGTGGTCGCCGCCGCTGAGGGATTCGCCACGTTCAGGATGTAGGGCGAATAGGTTGTCGTCGGGCTGTCCACGTTCACCAGCAGAATGTCCAGGTCATTCACCAGGCGCGGGGTGGTGTTGTTGAGGACGTTGTTGGTCAACGGCACGGCTGCGGGGTCGGTCCAGGAGATGGTGGCACGGAAATCCTGCCCGCCGGGCGCGCTGAAGAGGTATTCATCGGTCTCGCCGCTTGCCAGGTCGGCTTCTTCAACCTGGGCATCTCCGCTCGCATCGTCGTGGACCAGATCGATGGCATGCAATGTATTCATCAAACCCCAGCCGAACGCATAGTCCGGCCCTTCATGACTGCCCGCTTCGTCGGCGGTCTGGATCAGGATCGCCTTCACGGTCGCGGCGAGAGGCGCGCCGGTGTGCGTCGCCTGCCACGCTTCCTGCACCAGCGCGACCGATCCGGACAGGTTCGGCGACGACATCGATGTACCGCTGATTGTGAGATAGTCACTATCGCCCGTATCCGTGGTGGACGTCAGAGATACGCCGTTGGCGACCAGGTCCGGCTTGATACGACCGTCATCGGTCGGTCCCCAGCCGGAAAAGCTGCTCATGACGACGTCGCTCGGGCTGCTGTAGCCGGCGGTGATATCGTAAACCGCGCCCACGGTGATCACGTTCTTCGACACACCTCGCGCGCCGATGCAGTCGTAGCCGTCAACGCCGCCGTCCGCGTCGCGAACAGTGCTGGACAGGGTCCACCCGCCGTCCCAGACATAATGCTGCACCGGCTGGTTTTCCGGCACATCATTGCGGTCATTGCCGGCGCTCTTCACGATCACGTAGTAGGGCGCATTGTAGACGATCTCGTCCCAGTCCGCGCTGCCGGAGCTGTAGTAGCCGAAACTGTAGTCTTCAGTTTCCGATACGTCCGGGTCGCCGTACCAGTACCACATGCCGGCGCCTGAATTGTAGTACCAGCCTGTGATGAAGCCGTAGGAATGGTTCGATGTCAGCAGGTTGCCGGCGGCAGCGGACGCCATCTCCGACTCGTCGCTGGTCCAGTCGTAGGCGTGCAGCGGAGCGTCATGGCTCATACCCTTCGCGCTGGTGTTTACGCCGCCCGCGATCATCGTACCCGCAACATGGGTGGCGTGATAGTGGGTTGAACCGGGGTTGTCCATCTGGGTCACACGTCCCTGGAACTCCTGGTGCGTGGTGCGCACACCGCCGCCGTCCCAAACCGCCAGTTCGCCGGCCGCAATACCGGATCCGCTGTACGAATACCCGAATCCTCCGCCGGGCCAGACATTGTCGGTTGAAAGAGTCCGTGCGGCGTTCAGATTCTGCACATGGTAGACCAGCGGACGGCCGGTCACCGGATCGATACCGATGAACTCGGCATCCGGCTGGTTGTGAAGAAGGGTCATCGGGTTGGACGGATCGGCGAGGATTTGCCGGTAGACCGGTCCCTGCCTCGCCTGCCACTGCGCTTCGAAGCGATTCTGCAACTCGCGCAGCGCTTCACGGTTGGTTTCCGCCGCCCATACAGCGGCGCTTGCGAATAAAAACAATGCGATGAGACCGGCCCTGGCGGTCCCGTGATACGAACGGCTCATGATTGACTCCCCTGACTGTCACTTGCATGGTTTTCCCATACGGAAAAGATAGAGTATCCAAATCTGCCTTATTCGTGATCATCGTCACTGTAGCACGTGAGACAGTCGTTAAGAAGAGAGTTACCGACAATGATTATCCTCGGCATCCTGGAATACAATACCAAGCTTGTTCGCCCCTTCCGACCGGGATTTCACACGTGTACGACTTGTGTAAGCGCGAGTAGCTGTGTTGTTTACGGATGTAGTACGACCACATCAACCGACAGAGCGAGGCCGGCAAGGGATGTCATAGAGGTGATCAAAGGAAGTCGCACGATTCGTGCATTCACATCCGGCCCGATCCCGGAAGAGGATATCAACATGCTTCTTGAAGCGGCGATGTGGGCACCGTCGCATCGCAACGAGCAGCCCTGGGAATTCGCACGTGTCGGGCCGGAAAGCCGGGCAAAGCTGCTGAAGATGCTGCAATTGAAAATCGATGAGCTGCTGAACTCGGGAAAAGTGCCCGAACCCGCCAGGCCCGGCCTGCTTTCACTGAAGGATGATTTCGGAGGTGCGGCGCAACTGATTGCTGTGATCGCACGGCCCGGTGCCGACATCCTCGGCACACAGCAGAATTTCGCAGCGACCGCCGGCGCTGCGATGAACATGCAACTCGCGGCCTGGGAAAAAGGGATCGGGAGTGTGTGGCTCACGGTCGGTTCGGTCCCTCCCGCCAAGCCGATTCTCCAGGCTAAAAGCGGCCATACAGTGGTGGCGCTGCCGGCGCTCGGATATCCGAAAGAGACCCCGCCCGCCCCGCCGAGGGAGGATTTCCGGGAGAGGGTGACCGAGCTGCCCTGATGGACCGTTACACATGCTGCGAGCGATTCGTTCGTAACGACCCATCAATCTTGCCTGCCGCAGGCAAGTGTGACCTGACGGATGATATCCTTCCATTCGCTTGAGTCGTCCGCCCCTCTTTATCGGACATTGAGGCAGACAACCGGTGCACCATCGGCTCTCCGCCCCGTACAGGCGCACAATATCCCGCAACCAGGGCCCGGTCTGTTCCGTGTAACCAGCAGCCGGAGAGTCGGATCGAAAGGTCTAATAAAAATGAGACGCTTTCCTACCACACTTGCACTTGCTGCTACTCTGCTGCTGCTCCTGATCATCGTCAGCAGCTCGTGGGGCAGGGACATCGACATCGAAGGAACGGACGATATGGCGATCGCTACCTTTGCCGGAGGCTGCTTCTGGTGCATGGAACCGCCGTTCCAGGCGCTGGACGGCGTAGAAGAGGTGTTTGCGGGGTTCACGGGCGGAACAACCAAAGACCCGAGCTACGAAGAGGTGGTCACCGGACGCACCGGACACCGTGAATCGGCACGAATCGTGTACGATCCCGACAAGATCTCTTACGAGACTTTGCTTGAAACCTTCTGGCGCAACATCGACCCGACCGATGCCGGCGGACAGTTCGCCGACCGCGGCGCTCACTACCGCACCGCCGTTTTCTATCATGACGACAAACAGAAACGGCTGGCGGAGCAGTCGAAACGTGAACTGGAGCAGTCCGGCAAGTTCGACAAGCCGATTGTGACGGAAATCCTTCCCGCCGGTGAATTCTACAAAGCCGAGGACTACCACCAGGACTACTACCAGAAAAACCCGCTTCACTACTACCAGTACAAGGAAGGCTCCGGCCGTGCGCCTTACATCCGCCGTGTGTGGGGCGAGGAAGGGGAGAAGTAGGCGGCTTCGACGAACTCGTTCCTCTCGGACTGCAACCGAATCCATGTTCTCCCGACGCACAGGTCGAACTCCTGTGACAGGAAGGTCGAACCTTCTCCGCACGGCCGGTGCGCGGTATCATAACCCCGTCGGCTATTCTCTCCATTATTGCAAGATTAACAAGCACTAAAGTCCAAGCGAGATCAAGCCGGCACGTTCTTCGCATAGTCCTTCTGTGAACACGCTACCGAAGTCGAGTCAAACTTTGATAATCGCAGAAACAGGATTGTGACACAGGAGGGAAAGATGAAGACGCACCGAGTTCTGCTGCTGCTTGCCTTGGCCGCGATGCTTGCCTTTGTGGTCGCATGTGACGAGGACACCACCGGGAACGACACCGAGTTCGCCGAGCCCACCACGGACGACATGGATGACACCGCCGAAGACTTCGCCGCCACCCTGGCCGACCCGGAGACCGGCATTATCACCTACTGGGAAAGCGAAGGGCTGTCGGACGGCGGCTTCGCCTCGATGAAAGAGGGTACGGTACCTCAAGTCGCGGACACCAGCTTCGAGCGCGGCGGCATTACCATCACCATTGACCGTACTTTTTATGATATCGAAGACAACCCGTCGGAAGTCTACGATTCCAGCTCCACGGTTCGCATGACACGTCTGCTGACGATGGAAGGCGAACGGACCGGTGCACGGCGCAGCGCGACCATCGACCATGAAAGCTTCATCGATGTGACAGGAATGGCGTCGGACGATACGGTCCGCACAATCAACGGCAATGGCTCCCGCGAAGTCAGCAGCACCTTTCAAGCCCGCTGGCGACCGGTGCAACGAACGTTTGAAGCCGTACACACCTGGCAGGAACATGACATCGAACGTCACGTGGATCGTCGCGCGAACCCCTATCCGCTGAGCGGGTCGATCACCGGGGCCACCGATATCGTGCGCAGTGCCGAGCGCGGCAACCGCACCCGGACGGTTGAAGTGAATGTCGAGTTTACCGTCACCTTCGACGGCAGCCGTTATGCCATGGTGGAAATAGTCGACGGTCCCACCTACTGGGTGGACCTGGACACCGGTCTTGCCTACCGTGAACGACCCGACGAAGGCTGAAGCCATTACCCCCGATCGATTATCGCAAAACATGGAAGCGTCTCCGATTGAATCGGGGACGTTTTCTCTTGGTGTCCATTGCTGTGCTACTCCGTCGCCGATTACAAACGGTTTGATGCCTGCCGGATTTATCGTCGGACGTTTGTGAATTTGATCGCGAACGCGACGCTCCGAGGTATGTTGCACACATCTCAGATGGTGTTGCAAAATGTTGCCTGCAACGGTGCGCAACGCGATGCAACAGAAATCCTGCAACAAGTTCGACTCCCCTACACCTTTTAGATATACGAGAATAAGGATTTAATCTCCTTGTCGAATATTGGCATGGACTTCGCTTGTGATTTTCCGAACGAAAGCGGCACGGGCACAACCGGCCGTGCGAAGGATTGTAAAGGAAGATTCATGAGCGGGTCCAGGGAAGGTGTGAGCGAGCAAACCATGCTGCGTGTGGTGGTCCCCTGTTTCGGCGAGGAGGTGGCGCCTTCGTTCAGCGCGACACGGCGATTTCGCGTGTGGGAACTGGAACGAGGGATCGTCACCGACTACCGTGAAGTGGCGATGTACGTCTCGCCCGGCTTACAGCGTGTCAAGCTGATGCGCAAGCTCGGCGTGGATGTGCTGCTGTGCAGCGGGATTGAAAACCAGCTCCGCATGATGCTGGAAGCGGACGGGATCAAGGTGGTCGCGGGAATCAAGGGTCTCGCCAACGACGCCCTTTTCGGCTATCTCGCCGGTCGTATCGAATACCAGCCGCTGGAAAGCACGTCGCTTGACCTCCAGGCGCTCAAGCCGCATACCGCGGACCTGGTTGAATGGACACGGGATCTTTTTATCAGGCACCAGTGGGATGTCAGCCCCATTCGCCGGACCGATCTGTTCCCGATGGACCTGATTGCGGAGAAGGAATGCCCGGAATGCGGCAAGCGTGTGCGTGCGGGGGTTTGTTGCGGCGCCCATTGTGTGAAAGTGCGCGAAGAAATTGCCGAACTGCGTCGTGTGACCGCATACGGCTACAACGCACGAGTGTACGTCAACAATGCGATCGATGTGATCGTGGACGCCTGCCGTGAATACGAGGTCGAACTGTTGGATCCGACGGCCTTCCACCGCAGCGGCAACGGCCACAACTTCGTTCTGCCGCCCCTGCGCGGCATCATCCTGGAACACGAAACAATTTTCCATAAAAAGAAGGAAGGTTGAGCTGAGATGATCTCCTTTACCGAAGAGACTCGGCAAAAGGCATTCAGCACGCAGCGCAAGCCCGAGACAGTAGAGTCCCAGGGTTTGCCGCACGTGCGGTTCCATGTCGAGGAGGCCCATTTGATCCCGGCCGGCGAACGGCCGAAGAAATTCCTGGAAGCCTTCGCGGCGATTCTGAAGCACACGAACTATCGTTTCATGCTGGACCAGTACAGCCGTGTCAGCGCCAAGTGTGCACGCTGCTCGGCCAACTGCCAGATCTACGAAACCACGCATGCGCCTGAAGATGTGCCCTGTTTCCGTTCAGAGATGCTGCTGTCGATTTATCGTCGTCACTTCACGGTCGGCGGCGCGGTGAAGGGCCGTCTGACCGGCGATGTCGGCCTCACCGAAGAGAAGATCGACGAACTGGCCGATTCGGTCTACAACTGCACCGCCTGCCGGCGCTGCACGCTGGAGTGCCCGATGGGGATCGATCACGGCCTGATCACGCACCTGGCACGCTGGATCCTCGCGGAAATCGGCATCGCCCCCCGTGCGCTGGTGGTTTCCACACGTGAACAGCTCGTCGGCGCCACCGGCAACACCTCCGCGATTCCCCTGCCGGCGCTGCAGGATACGATCGAGTTCCTGGAGGAAGAGATCGCCGATTACAAGGGCGTCGAGATCAAGGTCCCGATGGACGTGGAAGGCGCCGAGTATATGTTCATCGCCCCCGTTTCCGACTGGATGATGGAGGCGGAAACCCTGATGGGATGCATCTGCGCGCTCCATGCGGGCGGTGTCTCCTGGACGGTCGGCACGCAGTATTACGACGCGATCAATTACGGCCTTTTCTATTCCGACCACCACCTCGAGCAGGTGCTGCACAAGGTCGAAGCGGAAGTGAAACGGCTGGGCGTGAAGAAGATCCTTATCGGTGAATGCGGACATGCGTCCCGGTCGGCGAAGTTCTTCTACAACGTCTTCGCCGAGCAGCTGAATATTCCCGTTATCAACATTCTGGAGGTCACACACGATCTCCTGAAGCAGGGGAAGCTGAAATTCGACACCGAGATCATCAAGGAAAAGGTGACCTACCACGACCCCTGCAACATCGCACGGCCCGGCTGGGTAATTGAACAGCCGCGCGAAATCATCAAGGCCTTCATCAAGAACTACGAAGAAATGACGCCGAGCGGCCGTGACAACCTCTGCTGCGGTGGCGGCGGCGGAACAGTGTCGATTGATGAGCTCCGCCCGTACCGCACCCTCATCACCGGCCGTCGAAAGGCGGAACAGATTGAAAAGACCGGCGCGGAAATCGTGATTGCTCCATGTGCGAACTGCAAGAAGCAGGTGCGGGAGCTGCTGGAAGACAACGAGGTTCCGGTCGAGCTGGTCGGGCTGCATGACCTCATTTACAAGGCGATCATCCTGTCCGACGACGGGATCGCCTGGCACGATCCGATGGGCGATGACGACTGGACGCCGCCGGATGCATGATGCAGGACCGTCAGGGCTCGTATCACCTCGTTCTGAGAACGATGAGATCGACGTGAAACGCGTTAGGCGGAGTTGATCCCACGTTCCGTCAGGTCTTGAGCGCTGCAGGTGGTTGTGCCCTGCCGGCGCAGACGAGAACAAGGATGTAAGGCCGTCTGGTCAGATGACACGTCGTGCTGCCTGACCCGACGGCACCGTGAAGAGACAACAAACAATCTCATAGACCTCGCGAAGAGAGGAGTGTCATTTTGGAAGCGTGGATTGAGTTCGGAAAGGGACCCCTGTTCCGGCTGGCATTTGTCATCATGCTGCTGGGGCTGATTCGGGCGCTCTTTCTCGTGCTTGTCGGCATGGTGGAGGCGTACCATCGCGCCGGGGACCGTGTGCTGCCCTGGGCTGATCTGCACAAGAAGACGCTGATGTGGATGTTCCCGGTCAAGCGCATCTTCAATCGCAGGCCGGTCTACAGCATCGTCTCCTTCATCTGGCATATCGGTCTGATTCTGGTCCCGATCTTCTACTCGGCGCATGTGCTGTTGCTGATGAACCAGTCTCTCGGGGTGACCTGGTGGCCGGTGCTGGCGCAGGACGTGGCGCATATCCTGACCTGGATCACCGTTGCGGGCGGTGTCCTGCTGTTCCTGATGCGGTACATCCCGGCGATGTCCAGGCGCCTGTCGAAGTTCATGGACGGCTTCTGGGTGGTGCTGATCACGGCGGTGTTCGTGACCGGCGCGATCTGTGCGCAGACCGCGGTGTCGGCGTATGGATACCAGGTCAGCATGCTGATTCACATTTACGGCGCGAACCTGATCCTGGTGCTGCTGCCGTTCAGCAAGACCGCGCACAGTGTGCTGTTCCCGCTGGGGCAGTATGCGGGCGCGATCGGTTGGAAATTCCCGAAGGGGGCCGGCGCTAAGGTGCGCACCACCATCGGGAAGGAGGTGAATCACGTATGAGTGTGAAAGCTGACGCGAACAACACCCCCGCGATCCTGACCGACATCACCAGGTGCATCGGCTGCCGTGAGTGTGTTTCCGCCTGTAAAAACGTGAACAATACCGAGCCTGACAAGCCTCGCCGCTGGCAGCTGGAGGACGGCCTTTCTTCGCGCAACTGGACCTCGATCATCGAGAAGGAACAGGGCTACGTGCGCAAGCAGTGCCGGCACTGCCTCGAACCGGCATGTGTGTCGGTCTGTCCGGTCGGTGCCCTGCATACCACCAAAGAAGGGCCGGTGGTATACGACAGCGACAAGTGCCTCGGCTGCCGGTATTGCATGATGGCTTGCGCGTACGGCATCCCGCGCTATGACTGGGACCAGGTGGTGCCTTACGTACGCAAGTGCATCCTCTGCGCCGACCGTCTCAAGGAAGGCAAAGAGCCGGCGTGCACCTCCGCCTGCCCGGTGGATGCGACCATCTTCGGCACACGCGGCGAGCTGTTGGCAGAAGCGCATCGTCGTATCGAAGAGAACCCCGACACCTACGATTCCCGTGTCTGGGGCGAGCAGCAGCTGGGCGGCACACGTGTGCTCTACCTGGCGCCCAAGGGCATGGACCTGCATTTCCTGACCTACGGCCAAAAGGTGCAGGACGAGCCGCTTCCCGCGACGACACGCACCGCGATGCATGCCGTTCCGTTCGCCTTCGTCGGCATGGGCGGCGCCATGGCGGGGATTCATTGGATTGTCAAACGCCGTCAGAAGTTGCAGGGCGACAATCCTCAACACACTGAACCGCCGCAGACGCCGGAGGACGGCGGGGAGGAGAAGTCCTGATGGATCGTGTACGCAAACTGAAAGCCGTTCTGTGGGCGATTGTCGGACTTGGCCTGGCGGTCGGACTGACCCGTTTCGCCTTCGGTCTCGGCGCCACGACGAACCTCACCGATGCCGTACCCTGGGGCTTCTGGATCGGTTTCGATGTCATGAGCGGTGTCGCGCTGGCCGCCGGCGGGTTTACCGTAACCGCGATTGTCTACATCTTCGGCCTGCACAAGTTCCATTCGATCGTGCGCCCTGCAGTGCTGACCGCGTTCCTGGGCTATGTCGCCGTGGTGCTCGGCCTGCTGTTCGACCTCGGCCTGCCCTGGAACATCTGGCACATGATCATCTTCTGGAATCCGCACAGCCCGCTGTTTGAAGTCGGCTGGTGCGTGATGCTGTATCTCACGGTGCTGTTTCTCGAATTCAGCCCGGTGCCGCTGGAATCGACTTCCGCCTTCGCGAAGGTGCGGCGTTTCCTCGTGAAAATGCGCATCCCGCTTGTGATTACTGGTATCGCGCTGTCCACGCTGCATCAGTCCAGCCTCGGCACGCTGTTCATGATCATGCCGTACCGTGTGAATCCACTCTGGTACAGCAGCATTCTGCCGATCCTGTTTTTCATTTCGGCGGTCGGTCTCGGCCTGATGATGGCAACCTTCGAAAGCCATTTCACCGCTTATTTCTACCGCCGCAAGCCGGAGACCGACATTCTCGCCAAACTGACCTCCTGGTCGCGCTGGGTGCTTCTGACCTGGGTGGTCGTGCGTATCGTCGACCTCGCGGCACGTGGACTGGGCGCGGAGATGTTCAGCCTCGACGGCGCGATGCTGTGGTTCTGGGTGGAGTTGCTGCTGGCGGGGATCATCCCGATCATCATGTTCAGCCTGCCGGCCAACAAGGTGTCGCACCAGTGGCAGTGGACCGCGGCGGGCATCGGTGTCTTCGGCGTAGTGCTGAACCGTATTAACGTCGGCGGCTTCATGCACCTCGACCGCGGGCAGGCCTACTTCCCGGCCTGGACCGAATTCGCGGTGTCCGCGGGCGTGGTCGCCTTCATTGCGCTGGTGTTCCTGTTCTTCATCGAAAAGTTCAACATCTGGGAAGAACGGCCCCGTGACCCGGGCGAAAAACCGGAAGCTCTGCCGGAGTTCGACAAGGCCTCCGGCGCGACGCTCGGCGCTCCGAACGTGTTCGGCCGGTACGCCTATTCGATGGTGTTTGTCCTTGCCACGGCCGTCGGATTCGCCCTGCTCTCGAACAAGGTGATCCGGTCGGAAGGTGTGGATCCCGCTCCGGTCGCGGAAGCACGCGGCGGCGACACGCTCTGGGTGGACGGCAACACCGACGGCTACGGTGTCTTCTTCAAGCACGAACAGCACGCCAAGTGGGTCGCTCAAACCCTGGCGCTGGCGGAGATGGATGTGCCCCCCGACAGTCTCGCACTGGCGGAAGCGATGGAACGTGCCGGTACGGTTTCGGAAGAGGCCGTCTGTGCCGCCTGCCATCACATGAACCTGCCGGCGGATGAAACCTCCGGATGCTACCAGTGCCATGCGGACATGTACTCGACGACGGATGCGTTTCGCCATGACTGGCATGCGTCCCCGGCGGGCGCCGCGCTCGCCTGTGCTGAATGCCACACGCCCGGCGAGGTGAAGAATGCGGAATCGGTGGAGCACAACTGCGAACACTGCCATAAGGACCTTGTACCGGCACAAGCCACACTCGCGGTCGAGAACTATGGTGCGCCGGCGTATGCGGCCGCGATGCACGACATGTGCATCGGTTGCCACATGGAACAGGCCGAAGTGCGCAATCGGGCCGGCCTGGCGCAGTGTGCGACCTGCCACGGCACCATGGCGCAGGAGTTTGTGGACGCCGACCTTAAATCCTACGAGCGTGAACTGCGCGGCAAGGGTGTGATTCTGCCGATGCCGCAGCTCGAGGAGAATTGATCGACGTCGAACGAATGCAGACGTAACCGTTCGATCTCAATACAAAGGGGCTGACTCGGAATGATCCGGGTCAGCCCCTTGTTCAACTATGGGTCCGGGGGTTAGCCCGGATAATTCACGAGTTCAAAGTATGTCAGATATGAGGCGCGAAGGATGAAGCTGTATTGCCATACCGCGAATCCTTCGCAACAAAGCAGATGACATGCTTGGGACCGCCCGAAGGGAAGATGCATAAAAGGGTTTGGCTTGGGTACAAACTGTGCCTCAGAAAAAACCAAAAAACCAAACATCATCTTCTTGTTAAATTATCTTAAGAGAGTATTTTTATTCGCCTTTCATGAAATCTCCGGGTTAGTAGGACTTTCCGAACACGATCTTCCGCACGCCCTCTTTGCCGGTGAAGATGCAGGTGCCGGTCGAGGTGTCGTTCTCCGGGATCACACGCGGGGTCACCTTGTAGGGTTCGAGGATGTCTTCGTAGGTGTCGGTATCGTCCGCGTAGCAGACCGCGAAACCGCCGTCATTTTCGAAGAACGCCTTGAACTCATCGACCGAATACACCTCTTTGGTGTGCTCCGTCATGAAGCGTTTGGCACGGTCAAACAGACCCTGCTGAATATCCGCCAGCAGGTCGGGCAACTTGGCGACGAAGTCGGACCGTTGCGAGAAATTCTTGCCGGCGGAAAGGTCGTCGCGACGGCGCCAGACGATCTTGTCTTCGTCCAGGTCACGCGGGCCGATCTCGACAAGCATCGGCACCCCGCGCTTCACATGCTTCCAGAACTTGTTGCCGCCTCGGCCCTTGTCGTCCTGCTTGTCGACAAACGCCCGCACCTGATCGTCCATGCTGTTCAAACCGTTCAGCTCCCGGGCAATCTCGTCACAACGCTGCAACACTCGGCCGTCGTTTTCGTCACCGCGCAGCACCGGGATGATCACCACCTGCTGCGGTGCGGCACGCGGCGGCAGGATGATACCGTCGTCGTCGCCGTGGGTCATGATCACCCCGCCGATCAGCCGTGTCGAAACACCCCAGGATGTTGTCCAGACAAACTCCTGCTCGCCCTTTTCGCTCAGGTACTGGATGTTCTGCGCCCTGGCGAAATTCTGCCCGAGGAAGTGGGATGTTCCGGATTGCAGCGCCTTGCGGTCCTGCATCATCGCCTCGATGCACATCGTGCTGACCGCGCCGGGGAACCGTTCCGTCGTGGTCTTTTCGCCGGCCAGCACCGGCATCGCAAGGAACTCCTCGGCGAAGGCACGGTAGACATTCAGCATGCGCCGTGTCTCCTCCCACGCTTCCTCTTCGGTCGCGTGAGCGGTGTGCCCCTCCTGCCAGAGAAACTCGGTGGTGCGCAGGAACAGACGTGTACGCATTTCCCAGCGCACGATATTCGCCCACTGGTTCACCAGCAGCGGCAGGTCGCGATAACTGTCGACCCACTTGGAGAACATGTAGCCGATAATGGTCTCGCTCGTAGGCCGCACGACCAGGGGCTCTTCCAGCTCACCCGCGGGTACCAGGGTACCGTCCGGGGCCGCCTCGAGACGGTGATGGGTCACCACCGCGCACTCTTTCGCGAAGCCTTCCACGTGCGCCGCTTCCTGCTCCAGGAAACTTTTCGGGATGAAGAGAGGGAAGTAGGCGTTTTCGTGACCGGTCTCCTTGAATCGACGGTCCAGGTCGCCCTGGATGCGTTCCCAGAGCGCGTAGCCCCACGGTTTGATTACCATGCAGCCGCGCACCGGGGCGTTCTCCGCCAGGTCCGCAGCCTTGATCACCTGCTGGTACCACTGGGGGTAGTCTTCCGCTCGTGTGGGTGTAATCGCGTTCTTTGCCTTGCCCATCGCTCTCTCTCTTGCGTTATCCTTCAAGTTGTCGCCCGGCGAACAGGCCGTTTCGCAAGGTGTCGCCCCGGCGATAGCCGGGTCCAGTGTCGCTTGTAAGAATAATAATAACAGCGAATTGTGATTTTCGATAGCGGCAATAGTGCAAGCATATTACTACTCTGCGACAGCCTGGAAAGCCGGAACCGAAGCGCAGCACTCATGCACCGAAGGTGCATGAAATCCCGTTTCGACCGGCAGGGCGGGCGTCACTGCCCGCCTTGCATTTCGGCAGGCTCAAACCTACGACAGGAGGGCGGCGTACGCAACGGAGAAGTGGGGCTCGTGTCCGATGGAAAGGGACCCGGGCAGCGCACGATTCAGATCGCCTAGTGTTGAAGGAGGGAACAGACCAGGTAATCCCGGCTCGATCCAACGGACAGGGACTGGAAAACGGTGTGGGATTGTGTGTGAATCACCGCATCCTTTGAGCTTCTGCTGATGGGAATCTCCGGAGCCGATGCGCGGGCGATCCTGATGTTTTTTCGAAACTCACCATTGTGAAGGATCGCACAAAGTCTCTATATTTCACGAGGAGTGAAAGATTGTTATCGCGCGGTACGGCATCTCCACATACCCGCAGTGGGAACCGCCGGCAGCACCACTCCCTACTCGGTGGATCAACCCTGCAAAGGGAGAAACCATGCTTTTCAGAACCGTATTGAAGGAGGAGTTCAATCGACTGATTGACATCTTCCTGTCCTCGCACGAGGTGATTGCCCCGAAACGGATCGACGTGGACCGTGACGGCAAGCCCGTTCATCAGTTCCTGCCTGTTTCTTCGATCGATGAGATCGACCTGGGGTATGAGACCACGGAATATTCTGCTAAGACCTACTTCCTGCCCTTCAAGGAGACACTTTCCAGTTTTTGTTACGAGGACGGCGACTGGGAGCAGGAGATCAAGTATCGCCTGATGCCGCGGTTCCTGGTCGGCCTGCACCCGTGCGACATCAATGCTCTGCTGAAGCTGGACAAGGTGCTGGCTCGTGACTACTTCCCCAGCCCGTACTACATCAGCCGCCGTAAAAACACCTTCATCGTCGGGATCGATCATGAACCGTGTGAGGGCGGATTCTGCCGTGCGGTGGGCGCGGACACGGTCACACACGGTTTCGACCTGTTTCTGACCGACCTCGGGGACCGCTACTTCGTCGCGATCAATTCCGACCGCGGCTACAACGCACTGAACCGTGTACAATGCCGCGAGGTAACCGAGCAGGACAACCAGGACTACCTGCATGCTCGTGCGCAGATTGCGCAGGGGCACAAAGACCTCCCGATCCACAACCTGCCGAACCTGATGGACATCGAGTTCGAATCGCCGGTGTGGGATCAGTGGGGTGCCAAGTGCCTCGGATGCGGGAGCTGTGCGCAGGTGTGTCCGACCTGCTACTGCTACGGAGTCAAGGAAGATGTCAGCATGGACCACACGCGCAGCGAGAAGAAAAAGATTCTCTATTCCTGCTGCATCAAGGACTTTGCCGAGGTGGCGGGCGGGCACAACTTCCGGCCGGACCGTGCGACACGTCTGAAATACCGCTACTACCACCAGCACCGCGGCTTCGCGGAATCGTATGAATCCCCGATGTGTGTCGGCTGCAACCGTTGCGGACGCGCCTGCCTCGCCGGGATCAATCCCCCCGACATCATTCGGGATCTGCAGGAGGAGGGCACGGTATGAAGCACGTACTTGAACCCTACGACATCACCCGTGAAAGCGAAATGCTAGCGCCGCTGGACTACAACCGACGCAGCCGTCTCAAGGATACCGACCGCATCTATCCGGCGGAGATTATCAATGTTATCCGCCTGACCGAGATGGAGAAGCTGTTCCAGGTGCGGATCATCGACGATACGGATCGAGAACGATTCACCTTCCTGCCGGGGCAGTTTGTCATGCTGGAGGTGCCGGGGTATGGAGAGGTGCCGATCAGCATCTCCTCCTCCCTGTCGCACAAGGGCTTCATCGAGCTCTGCATTCGCAGGGTCGGGCTGGTGACCAATGTGCTGCACAAGACCAAGCGAGGCTCCAAGGTCGGAATTCGCGGGCCGTTCGGTACCCATTTCCCGATGGACAAGATGAGGGGCAACAACATCCTGCTGATCGCAGGCGGTCTCGGGCTGGCGCCGTTGCGGGCGCCGATCTTCCACGTGATCGAGAACCGCAGCTATTACAAGGATGTCTACATCCTGTACGGTGCCAAGGAAACCAACCTGCTGCTGTTCAACTACCAGTATGAAGAGTGGGAGCGTATCGCCGACATCAACCTGCGAGTGATCGCCGAAGAAGGCGACGCAAACTGGACCGGTGAAATCGGACTGATCACCGACCTGCTCGATGATATCCAGGTAGACCCCGGCAGCACGAGCGCGATTGTGTGCGGGCCGCCGGTGATGTTCAAGTTCGTCTGCTCCCGTCTGACGGAAATGGGCATCCCGATGCACCGCATGTTTGTCAGCCTGGAACGGCGTATGCACTGCGGTATGGGAAAATGCTGCCGCTGCAACATCGGATCGACGTACACCTGCCTGGACGGGCCGGTGTTCGACTACTGGTCGGTGCTCAACCTGAAGGAAGCGATCTAGCCCGAATATTTCACGAGTTCAAAGTGCGTCAGATGCGAGGCGCGAAGGATGAAGCTGTATGGCAATACCGCGAATCCTTCGGAACAAAGCAGATGACGTGCTTGGGACCGCCCGAAGGGTGAATGAGTAAATGGGTTTTTC
>WJJA01000283.1 GCA_014729955.1 bacterium | reverse complement strand
CGTCAGGATCTCCCCCCTCTTCGCCGACAAAAACCACACCATGTGATCCGGTCAGAAGCTCCAGTTCATCCTGCAGGATCTCCTGCGAATTTCGGTCGGCACGCGACACAAAATCTCGAGGCGTCTTCGATTCGATGTCCTCCGGGCGGAGGCTGGGGCGTTCCGTACGAAGAAAGGAGCCGGCCTTGCGGGCGAGCGCGGCGACCGCTTCAAGGAGTCGCGGGTCCTGTGTTTCGAGAGGCATCGGGTGCTCCAGGTTTGGTTGAGATATGAATCCTTACGGTCTTTCCGGGGGATCTGGAAAGTGCTTCCGGATCGTCCCCGCCAAAAACTCGTACACTTCTCCGGTTGCGGTCAAGGGATACGAGGTATGCAACACGGGATTTCCCCAGAAATCAGTGATTGTCCCTCCTGCTTCTTCGATCAGCACCACACCCGCGGCGATATCCCAGGGACTGAGCCCCAGCTCCCAGAAGCCGTGAAAGGTGCCGTCCGCGACCCAGCAGAGATCGGCTGCAGCCGATCCGATACGACGTACATTCGCAACGTTGAGAAACACATCCGAGAACAGCGCCATGAATGGTTCCATCCGTTCACGATTCCGGAAGGGGAAACCGGTCGCGAGGACGGCACGGCCCAGCCGTTTGGGTTCACGTACCCGTATCGGTTTCCCGTCACGAAACGCTCCTGCACCCCGACGGGCGGAATACAGGACCTGCAGTTCCGGCAGATAGACCACGCCGGCAAGCAGCTCCCCCCACTCACCCGTTGAATTCTCACGGTGTTCCAGCGCAATACTGACAGCATATACCGGCAGACCCTGCAAGTAATTCAGGGTACCGTCGAGGGGATCGACAATCCAGCGCCATTCTTTGCCGCCGGCATCGAGACTCGCGTGCTCCTCTTCCGCCAGGATCGTACTGTCCGGGATCAGTTTGTGAAGAGCTTCAGTCAGCATCTGTTCGCTGGTCATGTCGGCTCGGGACACCAGGTCGCCCTGCCCCTTCTCATCGATTTCTTCTTCACCGATACGGGTGCGCTCATCACGCAGATACTGCCCGGCTTTCAGTGCGATCGTTTCTACTTCTCGAGTAATCGAATCAAGCCACACGGCGTTCATCGTTCTCCTGTTCCCATGCCTGTTTTGCATGACGACGCCTGTTCACAACCGACCCGACAATCATGCCGACGCCCACTCCGGCCAGGATCACCACCCACCACACCGGTGTCCATGCCTGTGCTCGCAGAACGATATCCTCGCCGGACAGGTCCTCCCCCGCGACAAACCAGAAGAGTGTGTCGCCCGCACTGCTGTCCTCTTCGGCAAACACCCAGGTCCCCGGCATGATCAGTTGCACCGTAATGTCATCGTCTTCGATATCGACCCAGGTTTTCCACCGATGTTCAATTGAATCGGCCGCCTGTGTGAACCACTGCTCCGATCCCCCGGTCGCCTCCGAGGCGATATCGATCATCGGTCGGCGCAATTCCGGATACCATTCCAGGCTGACTTCCATCGGGTCGCGGTGCTTGAAGGTCATCAGGTGTGCCTGGAGGTAATTGCGAAAGGTGCTCATTGCCTCATGCAACGCGCTGCTGTCGAAGGAAGCGTCCTCTTTTTCGCGCCATAGCGTCAGCATCTCCTGAAATTGCAGCATGTAACGCCGTGCCGTGCTTTTCTGCAAACCGACCGCTTCCGCCTGCTGGTTCTCTCGCCGGCTCAAGTCGGGGTCCGGAGAGGGAACAAATTCATACTGGTTACCGTAATGTTGGTTCACGTGCCAGCCCTGCAGGCGCATCTCCCAGGTTCGCCGTGTACCGATTCCGAAATGTCGGCTCTCATCGGTCATGTACCCCTGCCGTTCCGGCGGTGCAATCGGATGAGGGAGAGTATCGGCCTGGTTGGTCTGCCACTGCAGAGTCCAGACAATGCCTTCAGAGGTGCTGTCTCGCTCAAATCCGGTGTACGTCCAGATCGCGCTGTCCGGGTGCATGATGCGTCGGTCGATCAGGTCGAGAGTATCGCCCGCGGCCGAATAGCGGATCGGTTCATCCCCGCGCAAATCGACCAGGAAGCGGTGATGGACGCATCCGGGCAGGAGAAGCAGCAGTGCCGGTAAAACGAGCAATGATCGTTTCATGTGCATGCTGCAAGGTAGGTTGGTTGCGCGGGGGGCGGCAAGCCGGCGAGTTTCGGTCTTGTTTGCTCCGGGACCTTCTGAATACATTACAACTTCACGATTTGGTTCGGCGTTTTTTGGAAAAGGCGAATGAAGCGAACATCCCGTTTGACCGTTTGGACCGGCCTGCTTACGATTGCGATGCTGACGGCCGGATGTGGAGCGCTTACACAACAACAATCCCCAAGCACCCTCCGACAGACGACTTTACCAGACAGTGTGCGATCCCGACAGGCTGACACCACGCTGGCGGCGTCCTCCGCTCTTGCGGATTCGGCAAAGCTCTTATTTGCCGATGGTGACACCCTGGCCGCCGGTGATCGACTCATCAGGGCCATTGCCATGCTCTCCCCGGAGGTGGACGGGTTCCTGTTCACCGACCGACTGGCGGCAATCGATTCCCTCGCCAATTGGAATATGACCTATTCCCGCTGGTTCGGAGGCGACTTTCAGGAGATCACCTTAAGCGAGGAAGGAATCGCGGCGGCAGAACCGCCGGCCGCTGTGGATGACAGCCTGACAGGAGTCGATGACAGCCTCGCTTACATGGAGATCGACACCACCGAGATGCTGGTCGAGACTCCTGACAGTCTCGACCTCGGGCCGCATGTCGATGTACTGCCGGAGATTCCCGACACCTTGAACTCCAAGGTGCAGAGCTTCATTGATTACTTCGCCGCGAAGCCGAAGGGTCGCAAGGCGATGGAGGTGTGGCTCAGTCGGGCGGGCACCATGATCCCGCGCATGCAGAAGATCCTCCGCTCCCTCGGAATGCCGGAAGACCTGGCCTACCTGGCCATGATTGAATCCGGGTTGCGTACGGATGCGCGCAGTTATGCGCGTGCTGTTGGACCCTGGCAGTTCATCTACGGCACCGGCAAACGCTTCGACCTCGAGATGGACTGGTGGTATGACGAGCGCCGGGACGTGGAAAAGGCCACCGTTGCGGCGGCCGGCTACCTCCGTGAACTGTACGAACACCTCGGGGACTGGTATCTTGCACTGGCGGCGTACAACTGCGGTGAAGGCCGCGTGAACCGTGATATTCGACGTACCGGCACACGCGATTTCTGGAGAATCCACAAGCTGCCGCGTCAGACACGGGGCTATGTGCCGATTTTCCTTGCCGCAAGGCGTATCGCGAGCGATCCGGAAGCGTACGGGTTCGAGCCGCCGGAGTATATCGATCCTTCCCCGCGGGACAGCGTGCTGCTCACCGAGCCGGTGGAATTGCGCGCCCTGGCGGAGGCTATGGAGGTCAAGTACGATACCCTGCTGAAAATGAATACTGCCCTGGTACGTTGGACCACCCCGCCCAACCGCGATTCCACGTGGATCTACCTGCCGGAAGGCAAAGCGGAGACCTTTGCGGAAGCCTATCCGAAGATTCCCGACGAGAAGAAGCTGTCCTGGGTGCGCCACAAGGTGAGCAACGGTGAAAGCCTTTCGCACATCGCGGAGAAGTATCGCTCCTCCATGCGCGCGATCATGGATGTGCCCGCGAACAACCTCAGCAATCCCAACCGTATCCGTGCCGGTCACTACCTCCTGATCCCGGTCGCTCCGAGGGGGCCGGTGGATTACGGACAGGTCAGTTTTGATGACGAACCCGACCAGCCGCCCGGCACGGAGAAGAGCTATCACATCGTCCGTGGGGGTGACACTCTTTCCGAAATCGCCGAGAAGTATCATGTCGGCTTGAGCAAACTGCTGCGCTGGAACAACCTGCATCGCCGTTCGCTGATTCGCCCCGGACAACGCCTTGTTGTATACCGCCCGAAAGGGTCAACCAAGGTCGCCGCGGGTACCGTGAAAAAGAACAGCGACGGGCAGGCTGTCTACAAAGTTGTACCGGGAGATTCGCCCTGGCTGATCGCCGACCGTTTCGGGCTTTCCATCGGTGAACTGTTACAGGCGAACGGCATGAGCAGCAAGGACAGAATCCATCCCGGAGATGAACTGATCCTGCCGAATGTGGACCCTGACAGCGCCATGGCCAAAGTCACCTACTATACCGTCAAGGGCGGTGACACCCTGATCGGGATCGCCGACCGGTATGGTATCAGCATGGGTGAGCTGCTGCGCTGGAACAATATCACCGACCCCGATGCGCTTGCGGTCGGACAACGCCTGATTATCAAACAGGGAGGCTGAGCGATGAGCAGCCGGAAGGATGTACTCCTCGCCGTGATCGTGCTCGGCGCCATCTTCGCGTTTGTGCTGATCTTCTCGCTCCTGGTCGGGAAAGGCACATCCACTTCCGGCGATTCTGCATTCGGAGGCAATCGAGTCGGGGTGATCGATGTGATCGGTCCGATTTATGACTCCCGCGAATGGGTGAAACAGATCGATGACTTCCGCAGCAACTCCTCCATTGCGGCGATGGTGATCCGAATTGACAGCCCTGGCGGCGGTGTCGCCGCGAGCCAGGAGCTGTTTTACGCGATCAGGCGTGCCCGAGATGCCAAACCGGTCATCATCTCCATGGGCGGTGTCGCGGCCAGCGGCGGGTACTACGCAGCCCTAGGCGGCGATTTCGTTTTCGCCAACCCCGGCACAACCACAGGATCCATCGGTGTCATTCTCCAACTGTTACAATATTATGAATTAATGGAAAAGATCGGCATTGATTCCGACGTGATCAAAACCGGGAAGTTCAAGGACACCGGTTCACCCTTCCGCGACATCGACCGTCAGGAGCGGCAGTATCTCGAGGGGTACGCAGAGGATGCCTACGAGCAATTTGTTGAAGATGTTGCAGAAAACCGTGAGATGGACCCATCCGACGTTCGTACATTGGCGGATGGACGGATCTTCACCGGCCGGCAGGCCCTGGAATCCGGCCTGGTGGATTCGCTAGGCGATCAATGGGCGGCGATACAGTATGCGGGCGAACTTGGCGGCATCCAGGGCGAACCGCGTACGATCAAACCACCGAAAAAGCAGAAGTTGATCGACCTGCTGATGGAAGAGGTAAGCACATCCATCGGCAACCAAATCGACGGACGTCCATTATTTCAGTATCGTTGGGAACCGGGAGGGACACCATGAATAAGGCGGACCTGGTACAGGCAGTTGCAGCGGGCACCGGACTGACGCGGCATGAAGTTTCCGCCGTGCTCGAAGGCATCCTCGAAGTCATATCCGATGAGCTGGTGCGCAAGGGCCGTCTCGAAATCCGCGGTTTCGGCACCTTCCGTACCGAAGACCGTGCCGAACGGGAAGCGGTCAACCCCCACACAGGTGAACGGTTTACCGTACCCGCGAAAACCGTCCCCGTGTTCCGCGCATCGGACAAGCTGAAGGCGCGGGTCGAAGCCGCATCTTGACAGAACCTGAAACGAAGCCGAAGCCTGCCCCTCAAACCTGTCACCATCGGTACGGACGGCGACGGCATCCTTTCACCCCACAATTCCTGCTCAGTGGATTCCTGCTCGGCCTGTTTTTCGTAGCACGAGTGTCATCCGGTCTGCCCGGCCCTATCCCCCTGCCGGACAGGGCCGATCCCTACGAAGACGATCACACCACTTTCATCTATCCCCCCTACGAGCATTCCTGGGGCTATGTGCGCGCCGAACAGAAACACCTCACCCTCTTCACCTTCGGCAAGGCTGAGTTTATCAATCCGCAGGGCCTTT
>WJJA01000282.1 GCA_014729955.1 bacterium | reverse complement strand
GGGGGCCTGCACTCCCCGGACTTGCCCGCCTTCGGCGGTCTGCGGCCGGGGCTATTCCCATGTCACCCCTGCGGGGTTCAGGCGGAAACAAATCAATTCGATACCACTTGCGGTTATAGCTGAGGCACCTGGATAACCGATTCAAAGGTTGTCAGATGTGAGGCGCGAAGGATGAAGCTGTATGGCAATACCGCGAAACCTTCGCAACAAAGCAGATGACGTACTTGGGACCGCCCAAAAGGGAACATAGATGAGTTTGACCTGGACACAAATTGTGCCGGAGATAATCCGTTAAAAAGGACACTGAATTATTGTTAATATTGTTTTTAGAGGGCGGGATTTTCTCCATTCATGAAATCTCCGGGATAGCAATACCGAGCAGAGTGAAACCCTGGAGATGCAGGCATCGCGGCGGTTAGGCTGTGCGCCGGCGATTCTGCAAGGCACGCAAGACCGCCGGCACCAGGTCCGTAATACAATGACAGCCGTCCAGGATCTCCTCCGCGGCCGGCCCTGCTGCCACGGCCGGTACCGGGTTGAGCGTATGTGTCTTTACTGTGAGATCTTCGCTGTTGCCGTGATCCGATCCGATCAGAAGCGTTGAGTCTTCCGGCATGTGTTCCAGGATCACACGCAGAAACCGCATCACCTCATCCACGACGGACGCCGCCCATTCCGGATCCCGGGCATGCCCCGCCATGTCGGTTTTCACATATTCGAACAGAATAAGGTCATGCTCGGGCGCAAGCGCGGCAATTCGTCGTCCCGCTTCCTCCGGTGCGATTACCGGCAGGTCCAGCTCGCGCATCCTTGCGACGAAGGTGTCATGGTCGCGTACATATCGTTTGGTCGCACGTGCCTTCCCTTCACGAGGCAGGTCGAGTTTGTCGGTATTGCCCTGCACACGGATCAGTTCGCCGGTAAGATCGTGGAACACCGCTTCACCGTTACGATATTGCTCCATCATGCGGAAAGGCATGCCCGCGGCACGCACGGCATGAGTGGTCACACTTTGACGATTCAGCGGGCGGGTGAAGTAGGCTTCGTTGTAGGCATTCGCGAAGGTCGGATTGAGGCCGAGGGCGAGGGCCTGCTTGTGAATGGAATGTTCGTCGATGATCGCCTGCAGCCGCTTATTCGGGAAGCCGGACTTGTGCATACCGAGATCGGCGGGCGCGTTGTAGCCGGTTAACAGCGCCGTAGTGCCCGTGGCCGATTGCGGCAGGCCCTCCACGCCAAGGGTCGCATCGAGCGGTCGCATCACCGCACCCGGCAGCGTCGGACCGCGCCCTTCCACCGCGATCAGAGTCGGGTCCTGCACCGCGGCCCAGGGATTGACCGCGGGATCGTCCTTTCCCAGTCCAACACCGTCTAAAAAGATCCAGATGATCGGCATATGTGGATGACTCGAACCTGTTTGTGTTTCGTAGAAGCCCACAGCAGGCAGGCTGAAGCGGTGCAAGCCTTCGGGCCGGCAACTGAACCGTCAGTTTTGAGGATCTGACGGACTGCCGCCGGACCCTCTATCGCAGCGTGAGCGGATCGTTCCTCACGTTCCGTCTGGTCTTGCTTGCCGCCGGCGAATGTGACCTGACGGGTATTCGTTTCATTTCATCTGAACGCTCTACGGGCTCGTCCGTTGGTAGAACGTCTCCAGGTTCGGGCGGGTCTGACGGAACCTGCAAAACAGCACCAGGGGAACCAAGCGGATGCTCTACTCCCCCTTCTGTCGTTTCTTCGCGCGTTCCCAGTACACATCGAGCTGTTCGAGGTTCAAATCCGGTACCTGTTTGCCGTCCTCGCGTACCATCCGTTCCATCATCTCGAAACGCCCAATCACCTTTTCGGTGCTGCGACGCAGCGACTCTTCCGCCCCGAACCCGGACAACCGTGCGGCGTTCACCACGCTGAACAGCAGGTCGCCGATTTCCTCTTCGGCAGCTTCACGGTTCCCGCTGAGAATCGCCTCACGTGCCTCCTCGATTTCCTCATCGAGTTTGTCCAATGCCCCGTGTGCACTCGGCCAGTCGAAGCCGACGCCCGCCATTTTCTCCTGTACACGAAACGCTCGAGTCAGCGCCGGCAGCGCATGCGGCACACCGCTGAGGGTACCTTTCGGCTGGTCCTTTTTCTTCCCGCCGTTGCGAGTGTTGAGCTTGATCTTTTCCCAGTTGTCGCGGACATCATCGGCCGTATCCAGCTTCAACTCGCCGAACACATGGGGGTGCCGTTCGATCAGCTTTTCACGGATCGCCCGGATGCTGTCCTTCAGCTCGAAACGCCCCTCCTCTGCCGCGATCCGCGCGTGGAACACAATCTGCAAGAGCAGGTCGCCCAGCTCTTCACGTAATTCCTCGTAGTCGCCGTTATCAAGGACTTCCAGTACCTCGTACGCCTCCTCCAGCAGGTACGGTCGCAGAGATTGATGGGTCTGTTTCCTGTCCCACGGACAGCCGTTGGGTTCACGGAGGATGCGCATGATCGCCGCGAGAGCCTCCATCTCACCGCCCAGGGTGTTGTCCCCCTTCACTTCCGGCGGCAGGGCGGGTGATGTTTCAGCGTTGGCTTCATCTTTCTTTTCGAGGGGTGTATCATCAGGCATGGTACATCCATTGTCTTGCAGGTCTTTAAACCGTTTCAACTCCTGCCGGTGTTAAAGTGAATCCTCCAGACTCGTTCAGCCCCAAGATCACACGCACGATGTTATCGTTAGCAAGACCTGATTAAACCCTGTTGGAGCTTTGTCGGAAGTTGTGTCGGGTCTAATCCCGCGTCAGCGGGGTGTGACCCGACATTTAAAATGGATCTTAAACGGCACTAGCGAATCAGCATCAGGAAACGCGACCAGCGGATCATATCCCAGAAACGGTGGAACGGTACGGTTTTGTCCCACGAGAAGTAGATGATCAACGCCTTGCCGAGCACCAGTTCTTCAGGTAGAAACCCCCAGTAGCGGCTGTCGGCGGAGTTGTCGCGGTTGTCGCCCATCATGAAGTAGTGCTCTTCCGGCACCACCACGGGTCCGTAGTTGTCACGGTTGCCGGCGCCGCGCGGCACGATCTGCCGCATCTTGAAATCTTCGGGCATCACGTACGGATCGGCGAATTTCCCTTGCGGCGGCAACGGGATCTTCTCGCCGTCGACAAAGAGCTGCTTGTTCCGTATCTCGACCGTCTGCCCTCCGACCGCCACGCACCGCTTGATGTAGTTCACCCTCTGGTCCAACGGGAATCGGAACACGATAATATCGCCGGGTTTCGGTTCTGAAAAGCCGGGCAACCGGCCGTAAGGGATGTTGAACCCCAGCGGGGTGAATGGAATGCCGATCCAGTCCGGTGTGCGGATGCCGTACACAAACTTGTTGACCAACAGGAAATCGCCGACGAGGAGGGTGTTCTCCATCGACCCGGTCGGGATGCGGTAGGCTTCAACCACGGCGATACGGATGACGAAAACAATCAGTACAACCTGGACGATGGTTTCGATCCAGTCACGCACCGGACCGATACGTTTACGGCGTTCCAGCGCCTTCTCCTTGCGTCGCCGCCGCCAGGCCCGGTACCGTTGCCAGAAATTTCCCGGGGTTTCGTCGGTCGAGTCGGTGCTCTGCTCGCCTTTCGATGCTTCTTCCTGAGTAGTCGGTTTGCGGATTCGCCTGTTTCGCTTCGCCGTCATTGATCATCCACTTTCAGGACCGCGAGAAAAGCCTCCTGGGGAACCTCCACGCTGCCCAGTTGCTTCATCCGCTTTTTACCTTCTTTCTGCTTTTCCAGGAGTTTACGCTTACGAGTCACATCTCCGCCGTAACACTTCGCCAGTACGTTCTTGCGCAATGCCTTCACCGTCGAGCGCGCGATCACCTTCCCCGAGATCGCCGCCTGAATCGCGACCTCGAACATCTGCCGCGGGATCAGTTCTTTCAACTTGTCCACGACACGGCGGCCCCACTCGTACGCCTTGTCATCATGCACAATCATGCTGAGTGCATCGACCGGCTCGCCGTTGATGAGAATGTCGAGACGGACCATCTTCGACGTTTCAAAGCCGCTGAACTCATAGTCGAAGCTGGCGTACCCGCGTGTCTGACTCTTCAGGCGGTCGTAGAAGTCGAACACCACCTCCGCGAGAGGATAGTCATAAATGATGTTGACACGGTTAGCGTCGAGATATTCCTGGGTCACAAAGGTGCCGCGCCGATCCTGGCTCAGTTGCATCACCGGCCCGACATATTCTGTCGGCGTGATCACCTGCCCGCGAACGATCGGCTCCTCGATATGGTCGAACTGGGTCGGATCGGGAAAGTCCACCGGGTTGGAAAGCCATTCCTCTTTACCGTCCATGCGCACCAGCTTGAATCGTACGCTTGGTACGGTGGAAATGAGGTTCAGGTCGAACTCCCGTTCGAGGCGCTCCTGGATGATTTCCATGTGCAACAGGCCGAGAAAACCGCACCGGAAGCCGAATCCGAGCGCGGTGGACGATTCCGGGTCGTAGCGCAGGCTCGCATCATTCAGCGCCAGACGGTCGAGCGCATCGCGCAAATCTTCGAAGTCCTCGTGATCCGCCGGGAACAGACCGCTGAAGACCATCGGCTTCGGCTCACGATACCCCGGCAGTGCTTTGACCTCTTTGCGCTTCTCATAGGCGACCACCGTATCGCCGACACGAGTATGATGGATGTCCTTGCAGCCGGTCACAAGGTACCCGACCTCGCCGACCGACAGTTGCTTGCGCGGCAGACGCTCCAGCCGCAACACCCCCAACTCATTGATTTCGTAGCGCTGTTCCGTCTGGTAAAAGAAGACCTCGTCGTCCAGTTTAAGGGTGCCGTCCACTACGCGAACGTATGCAATCGCACCGCGATAGTTATCGTACATCGAGTCGAAGATCAACGCCCGTGCCGGTGCCTCCAGGTTGCCGCCGGGCGGGGGGACACGCTTTACGATCGCTTCCAGCAAGGCCGGCACGCCTTCACCCGTCTTGGCGGAAACCTTCAGAATCTCGTCCGGATCACAACCGATCAGGTCGATCAACTGCTGTGTCACCTCGTCGGGACGGGCGGAGGGCAGGTCGATCTTGTTGATCACCGGAATAATTTCCAGCCCGGCCTCCACCGCGAGATACAGGTTGGCAATGGTCTGCGCCTCGGCCCCCTGGGCCGCGTCCACTACGAGCAGGGCTCCTTCCGCCGCCGCCAGTGAACGCGACACCTCGTATGAGAAATCTACATGGCCGGGAGTGTCGACCAGGTTCAAGGTATAGGTGGAATCGTCATGGGCTTTGTAGTCCATGGTGATCGCATGAGCCTTGATGGTAATCCCGCGTTCCTGTTCAAGGTCCATGGAGTCGAGCACCTGCTCACGCATACGTTTGGCGTCCAGCGCGGCCGTCGCCTCAAGCAACCGGTCGGCGAGCGTGGATTTGCCGTGATCGATATGCGCGATGATGCAGAAGTTGCGTATGTAAGCGGAGTCCGGCATGCGTCCTCAAGTTTGTTTGCCCGGATTGATCTACCAGCGGCGAACCAACGGGGCTGTATACCCGGTGGTTTGTCTCGCGCGGCCGACTGCTGTACTCTGTTGCGAGTCTTCATGTGTCATCTGAAGAAGCGCAAATCATAACATATCAAGAGTTTCACGATTCCGATCCGTGCGACCGCCGCCCCGCCGCCCAAGCTTGTAAGGTAGCATCTTCCCATGCGTACTGAAAGTGAACCCCGGCGGCATGAGAGATGAACGGATTTAATCGATGAACCACAACGTACCTTCTCGCTCTCGAAGCCGTCTTAACAGGTGTCATACCGGTGCAAGCCGGTATCCAGTGTCGTCTATAAAAATAAGAATATCAATCCTTTGTATTCTCACGCCCGCACGATATCCGTCACCGAATTCATTTCTTGGACAGCCTGTCTCCAGGTGACGACTGCCTGGGGCGGAATTTTCTTGCAGTGAAAATGAAAATACAACGTTTCATTATTATCTTGTTTACTGCATTTTGGGATTTATCGAACTCAGTATGGTGGACCGTTTCATGAGCCGGCATCCCGTAAACGTGCGTCACGCGGATCGGATTGCCGCCCGGAAACACCGGGAGGCTGAATGAAGATTTCACAGAAGGTGCCGGGTGTCAGCATTCTTCTCGGTATCCTCTACTGGATCATCGATGCCGGTCTGGACTCGATGTGGTTTTATGACGGCAGTTTCATCGATCTGCTCATCGCTGAAATCCCTCCTCACGAGCTGTACGTTCGGCTGTTCGTCCTGTTTCTCCTGACCCTTTTTGGAATACTGGCCGGTCGATGGCTGCAGACGCGTTCGGATGCCCGCGCACGCCTGGAGCATCTCAATGCGGTTCTGCATGCGATACGAAACGTCAACCAACTGATCACCAAGGAGAACAGCAGGGACAAGTTGATCCAGGGCGCCTGCGACAACCTCACGGAGACGCTGGGGTACGGCAATGCCTGGATCGTGCTGGTCGATGAAGACGACAAGACTGTTCAATACGCCCATTCGGGTTTCAGCACACAGTTTCAGCAGATGAGGGAGCAGCTGGCAGAGAATGTCTTTCCCTCATGTGTCCGTGATGCACTCCGCCACCGACTTACTGTCGTCATGCATGACCCTCCCCACGATTGTCGGGATTGCCCGTTGTCTTATGCGTATGTGAACACGAGTGGTTTCAGCCGGGTGCTCGAGTACGGCGGCAAGACCTATGGTGTCCTGTCCGTATCTGTACCGCGACGGTATGCAGACAATGAGTATGAGAAGGATTTGTTTGTCGAGGTCAGCGATGATATCGCCTTCGCTCTCTACAAGATCGAAGTAGAAGAAGGGCGTCGTCTGCAGGGCATGATCCTCGATTCTGTAGGTGATCTCATCACCGTCACCGACCTGGAAGGAACAATCCGGTATGTCAACGACGCCGTCCTGCGGCAACTCGGGCGTACCCGCGGCGAGTTGGTCGGCCGGCCCGTTTCCATCTACGGTGACGATCCGGAACTGGGATCATCACAACTGGATATCCTTACCGGCACCCTCAGCGAAGGGCATTGGCGCGGCGAAATTGCCAACGTGACTGCGAGCGGAGAAATGATCATCCTCGAAACGCACACGTGGCTCATGCATGACAACGAAGGCGTTCCCATCCTGATGTGCGGCGTTTCCCGTGACATAACCGAACGACGTCGCATGGAGGAGGCGCTTCACGACGCCCATCGTATCGTTGAGCGCAGCCCGGTAATGGTGTTCCGCTGGAAGGTGGACAAAAACTGGACTGTCGCCTATGCCTCAGAGAATGTCGAGCGGATTCTGGGGTACACCGCAAAGCAACTGACTTCCGGATCCCCTCGCTACACGAATTTGATTGGTTCAGAGGACTTGAAGCGTGTTGCAGGAGAAGTGCGGGAGCACAGCGACAAGCCGGGCACGGTTTCCTTCCGTCACGCTCCGTACTGTCTGATCGCCCGTGACGGCAGCGAGGTCTGGGTGGAGGACATTACGACCATCGTCCGCGACGAGACCGGTCAACCGGTGTTCTATGAAGGAGTCGTGACCGACATTACCGAACGGATCGAAGCATCCCGACAGGCCGAGGTCTACCAGCGCAGCCTCGAGACCCTGATGAGCAACCTCCCGGGTATGGCTTTCCGCTGTCGCAACACCCCCGACTGGTCGATGCTGTTTGTCAGTGAAGGGGCCTATGAACTAACCGGGCTTGAAGCAGAAGAATTGACTTCGAGTAGCGGGCAATCGTTCGGCGACTTGATCCATCCCGAAGACAGGGATCGTATCTGGCAGACCGTGCAGGCAGCCCTTGCGGAAGACCGCCCTTATGAGCTGGAGTACCGTTTGAAGCTGGGGGACGGCACCCCGAAATGGGTCTGGGAACGCGGACGAGCGGTCGGAATCGATGAAGACGGCATTCGGTTGATCGAGGGCTTCATCTCAGACGTTACACCACTTCGCGAAGCGACGGAATCCCTGGTGCACAGCGAAGAACGATATCGCCTTCTCGCGGAAACGGCGCAGGACATCATTTGTGTGCATGATCCCGACGCGCGTATCCAATACCTGAACTCCGCCGGTCTCAAGTTTTTCGGAGGGACGGCAGAGGAGGTTTACGGTCGTTCCCTGCTTGACTTCATACCGGAACGCGATCATGAAGAAGCGGTGCAACGCCGGCAATTACGGCATGAGGGAGATCGCAGCCGACATCTGTACAATCTGCATGCAATCGATCGCAACGGCGATGCCGTACCGATGGAGGTGAGCTCCTCGCCCATCTATCGGGGGGACCGTTTGATCGGTATTCTGCTGGTTGCGCGTGACATCAGTGAGCGAGTCCGTGCTCGTGAAGAGCAGGAGCGCATCGAAGCGCAACTGCGCCAGGCGCAAAAGATGGAGGCGGTCGGACGTCTGGCCGGGGGGATCGCGCACGATTTCAACAACATGCTCAACGTCATCATCGGCAACACCGAACTTGCGCTGATCGACATGGAACCAAATGATCCCCGTTTTGAATATCTGAAGGAGATTGACCATGCCGCCGACCGTTCCGCCGAGCTGACTCGCCACCTGCTGGCGTTTTCAAGACGCCAGGTCGCAAGACCCAAAGTGGTCAACCTCAACGATGAGATCGCGCAGGAACAGAGTATGCTGCGCAGGCTGCTGGGCGAAGACATCCACATCGACTTCCGTCCGGGAGTCAGCCTCTGGAATGTGCGCATCGATCCTTCCCAGGTTGACCAGATTCTCGCCAACCTGGCGGTGAACGCGCGTGATGCGATCCCCGGAGTCGGCACCATTACGGTGGAGACCGAGAACATCGAGTTGGATGAAGCCTATACCAGCCATGACATGACACTGGAACCGGGGGAATATGTCTCGATTGTCTTCAGCGACACCGGCGAGGGGATGACGCCGGAGGTGATGGAAAAGGCCTTTGAACCCTTCTTTACGACAAAAGGCGAAGGCAAGGGTACGGGGCTGGGCTTGTCCATCGTGTACGGCATCATCCGCCAGAATGAGGGGATGATTCATGTTTACAGCGAACCAGGCATCGGTACCACCTTCAAGATCTACCTGCCGCGTTTCGCCGGGATAGTGGAACCCGAGGGCAAGTCGCACGCTCCCGATGCTCTCCACGGCAACGAGACGATCCTTGTGGTCGAGGACGAAGCCCAGGTTCTGAACCTTGCGGTGAACGTGCTCGAACGAAACGGCTACCATGTGCTGGTCGCCAATTCACCGGAAGCGGCTCTGCAGATCTCTGCGGATCTGGATCGTACGGTCGACCTGTTGCTGACCGATGTCGTCATGCCGACCATGAACGGCCGTGAGTTGAAACGTAAGATCGAACAGAAGCACGGCACCATTCGGACGCTGTTTATGTCCGGTTACACCGAGAACGTGATCGTTAAACGCGGACTGCTCGAAGATGATATCGAGTTTATCCAAAAGCCGTTTACTGTCGGTGCGCTCGCATCGAAGGTGCGAAGTGTGCTGGACGACTGACGGAGGGGTTCTCGCAATACAGACACGGCATTTCTGTCAGCTCCGGCAGGCACGAGATGTCCCTGGTCCCGGACATTAGCCCTGACAGGGGCGGTATGTGCATAAAACGTTCCGTCGGGTCTTGCGAAGCGAAGCGGGGAGTGACCTGGCGGAAAAACGGTGTCGGTCTCGTGTCAGGTCACAATTCATCTGACGATGAATCAAGACCTGACAAAACATTGAACAACCTTCCCGCCGTCAGCGACTACCCCTGAGGCGCACAAGTCCGGTCTACATCTCTCAACATTCAGTCCATTGACATGCGCCCACCACCCTTGTTGAAGGCATTTGCGACACACACCGTCCCCGGGCATCACCCCGCTTTGCAGGACTCCCGGCAACATGCCTATCTTACCCTCGTGAATCCATCGGACCTTTGAACGGAATCGACCTTGGACCTGCAATCCCTGTTTCTCTGGATGGACCCTGCCCTGATATGGATGTACCGTATCACCGGCAACCCGGTCGTCGACTTCTTCCTCGGCACGCTGCTGCTGGCGTTGACCTCTGTGGTGGTCGGAGAATTCACCATCTCGCTGGCGTTCCGTGCCAACCGTAAGCATATCGACAAGCTCAACGAGGCGATGGTCGACTACAACAACGCCTCCGTCGAAGCGGCGAAGGCAGGCGACAAGGCAGGATGGAAACAGCTCAACAAGCAGGCCAATGACGCCTTCGGGAAAGTTTTCTTCCAACAGATCGCCCTCTCCACCGCGTCCCTCTGGCCCGCCTTTCTCGCGCTCGGATGGATGCAGCTGCGCTTCTCGCAACTGGAGTTCCCGCTCCCGTACGGTGGATTCGGGCTTTTCGGCGGTACGGTCGGCTACACCTTCATCTTCATCCTCAGCTATATCCTGACACGCATCCTCTTCGGCAAGATCAAGTACAAACTGCCCTATTTCCGTACGATGAAACCGATCCTCGACGCCTACAAACGGCAGAGCGATCGTCTGATCACACCGCTGAACGAACCCGGCGAAAAGCGGCCGGTTGACAAGGATCAGGCCCCGGAAACCAAGCCATCATCCCCGGCATCCTGAAGGTCCGTTCCCATTTCCCACGGAAATGCCTTCCGCCCTTCCCATGGTCCGGTCGATGCCGCTATCTTAGCGTAGACCTCGGAGGGAGGAACGAATGATAGTCGATATCCTGTTCATCGCCATGGCGGCGATCAGTTTTGTCT
>WJJA01000281.1 GCA_014729955.1 bacterium | reverse complement strand
CGGTTCATCACCGGGTACACGCTGTAGGGGATCAGCCAGAGGAATTTCTTTCTCTCATGACGCAGAATCCCCTGCGCGACCAGCTCGTCCAGGAGGGTTTTCCTCAGCTTATCTGACCATTTCTGCGCAAGCGAATTGACCCAGTTGCGGGGTTTCTGCGGTTTTTTTCTGCCGGCGGCCCACACAGCGATTTGATCGCGTATACCGTCAGTGCCGGAGGGAGTCCCGGTGAAACGCATGCGGCCCTTTTCTTCGGAAACGATTTTTCCCGCAAGGGTCCATTCCAGCAACAGTGCTCCCGCCAGCCCGTACTTCTGCTGTGTCATCATGGTGCGGGTGCTGCCTTTATCCGGGTGAATGGTCAACAGCAGGAATCGGCTTGTGAGGTCCATATGCTCCTCCCGTTCGAAGACAGCCAACAGGGATTGGACGGGGCAGTGATCGGGTAGTTCGAAACGTGAAACCGTCCGCTACTTTTCCTGCCGCCCGCCGAGGTGCTTTGCGAGGAACGCATCCGCCCGTTGGTAAAAATCCAAACGGTTTTCCTGATGTACCAACCCGTGCGCTTCGTCTTCGTAGATCACCAGTTCCACGGGCACATCATTGCGGCGCACATCATGCACGAATGCGCGGGTTTCATGGGTATGGATTCTCGGATCAAGAGCGCCGTGAGCGATCAGCAAAGGCGTTTTCACCTTGTCGGCATGGTACAATGGGCTGCGTTCCCGCAGGAAGCGGATCGCCTCGCGGTCCTCTTCGTTCCAGTTCGATTCGTGCAGTACCTCGCCGTTTTCATCACGCGGGAGCCGCCCGATGCGTCGCTCCATCTGTTCACGGTAGTGCCACCAGTAGGGCGGGATGGTCTGCATGTAGCTTTCGAGGTTGGTGGTGCCGACGACGGAAATCGCGCAGGTGTAAAGGTCCGGTGTGAAGGCTACGCCGGCGAACGCCGCATAGCCGCCGTAACTGCCGCCGAAGATTCCAATACGCTCCGGATCGGCAATGCCTTCATCGATCGCCCACTGAACCGCGTCGGTGAGGTCGTTCTGCATGGCACGGCCCCATTCGCGATTGCCGGCGTTGGCAAACGCCTTCCCGAACCCCCTCGAACCCCGGAAGTTGACCTGCAGGCAGGCGTATCCGCGATTGACCAGCCACTGCACATCGCTGTTGAAGCCCCATTTGTCACGTGACCACGGTCCCCCGTGCACGAGCAGCACCATCGGCCCAGGCTGTTTGAATGTTTTCGGCAGGGTCAGGTAGCCGGGGATTCTCCATCCGTCGCGTGCTGTGAACTCGATCGGTTTCATCGGCTGCAGGGGAAGCCCTTCAAGCTCGGGGCGATGGGTAAAAAGCTTCTGGATGGAACGTGCGCCGCGATCATAAGCGTAGTAGGCGACCGGTCCGGTGTCGATGGTATAGGCGACCAGCCAGAGATCGTCCGGCAGGGTGCGGTCAAGGATCATCATGTCGCCGGGACGGGCGTTTTGCAGGTATTTGATATCTTCCGCAATGGTGCTGTCGAAGACATCATAGGTGAGACGATCCTCATAGATCATCGCAGCCTGTGCTTCCCACGTTTCAAACTTGAAGGTGAAGTCGGACACATCAAAGCTGTCATCGGCGGCCAGGACATCGGTGGTACGGGTGCGAGTATCGTAGCCCACCAGGGCAGCCGTGTTGCGTCCGCGGCTGTCCAGCAGGTACATCGTGCGGTTGTCTGATGCAAACACTGACGGGGCCGAGAGCAAGGCATCCTCGAAGTTCCAGTCAATGTGCCTGCGGAACGGTCCGCTCCCGCCCTGTCTCAGGAAAAGCGCATACCCGCCGCCCGGTTCGCTTTTCGTATATCCGCGAATGGTCAGATCATGATCCACAATCCACTTGCTGATTCCGGGGTTGCCTTCGAGCAGGAACGTCGTCTCGCCGGTCTCGGCATCCAGGTGGTACACATCGTGAATACTCGCGTCACGCAGGTTCATCCCGATCAGGATTTCTTTCGGATTTTCTTTGGAAGCCTTGTAAAACTGGGTTTGCACGGGATGATCCGGACGGTCTTCCGGCGGGGTCAGTTGCCTGACACGGTTGGTCTCCAGGTCGGCAATGAACAGGTTCCACTCCTCGTTGCCGTGCTTGTCCTGGATGTAGACCACCTTTTCGCCCGAATAGAGCCAGCCGTAATAGTAGATACCGCGGTCAGTGTCGTTGGTGACGGGATGATCGTCACGGGTACCGATCGTGCGTACCCAGATGTTCTGCACACCGTCCACCGGGGCGAGATAACTGAGATATTTGCCTTGGGGTGACAGTTGCGGCTTGTATTTGGAAGGGTTGCCGAATAGGACTTCGATGGGGATGAGTTCGGTGCGTGACGAGTCACAGCTCGTCAGCAGCAGGCCCATGCATACCACCGCCGTCGGTCGGACCAACCGGACCAACCGTTTCAGACTACGGCGCATGGATTCCCTCCAGAGTTACAGCTTGCCGGCTCATGGCAACAATGCGCTCGCACACGGAGCCCCTGCCCCCTTGTGCGATGCAGACGGGTGGACGTCATGCGAAACACAGCGCCGATGTGTGCGGCTGGTGCGGCAGGAAACTCATCTCTTATCAGCGCTCGCATCTTTATAAAATATAAGGAAGTGCCGGCGGTAATGCGAGACGGCAATTCCGTGATGCCTCCCATTGGCATTGCAATGGTTTCACCTTTCCTGCAAGGTACACCGTCGAGCACAGCGGCAGGCTCAGCTGTCGCAGGGTGGTGTTTTGCTTGCTACATCACTGCTTATAGAAATCTGTAAAGCGTTGATATTTACATTGTTTATAAACGACACTGGATCCCGGCCTGCGCCGGGCTTGCCCGTCGGCTTTCCCGGCAGGGTGAGACATTTTGAGACGGCCGGTTGCGTCGGCATGCTCTAAAACGGCAAATCGCTGTCATCGCTGCTGCCGTAGTCACCGCCGCCACTGCCGCTTCCGCCCCCGGAAGGACCGTTGTCATACGGTTCATAGCGGATGCCTTCGTCCTGCTCCTTCGCCGGACGTCCACCTTCCCGGCTCTGCTGCCTCCTTGCGCCGCGGGATGCCCCGCCGCCCTGGTTGTCGTAGGATCCACCGCCGCCGCCCCCACGGCTGTCGAGCATCTGAAAGTTCTGTACCACGATCTCGGTCATGTACTTGCGCTGACCGCTCTGGTCTTCCCACGAGCGAGTCGATATCTTGCCCTCGACGTAAATCTTCGAGCCTTTGCGCAGGAACTCATTGGCCACTTCCGCCTGACGGCGCCAAAGAACAAGGTTATGCCATTCGGTCTGCTCTTTTTTGTTGCCGTCACGGTCTGTCCAACGTTCATTGGTGGCAAGGCGGATCTTGCACACGGCGACACCGCTGGGGGTGTAGGAGAGCTCAGGGTCCGCGCCAAGGTTGCCGACGAGGATTGCTTTGTTGACCATGTTTCATCCCGACGTAATACGTTTTCCCGGGGGGTCGGCCGAGCCCCCGCATTCTTCTACCTTCTTCGCTGTCGATCGACCGACACAGTATGGGAAACTACGGTATGAATCGGTCGGAACCAAGTGGCGCGACGATGTCCGTAACGTACGGTCTCGCAGATGGTCACACGGACCGCAGCGCTCTCACGACGGCGTTCATGCGTTGTATATTGCCCGGCAGACCAGTGTGGAAGGGAGGAAGCTGCATGGGGCATCGCATGAAACCGCTCTTCATCGTTGGATACATGCACTCCGGCACAACGCTGCTTCAGAATGTCATGGGGCGGCACGATGACGTGTTCACAGGTTCTTCGGAAACCAAGTTTTTCGAGTATCGATATTTCTACAAAGATCGCTTTCCCGATCTTTCCCGTCCCGAACAGGTGGAAGGGATGATCCAGTAT
>WJJA01000280.1 GCA_014729955.1 bacterium | reverse complement strand
TGCCTGGTGTGTGACGCTGTAGAGCGCAAGAAAGTGTGTCCGGTATTCCCGGTTGCCTGCGATTTCGTCACGAAGGGTTCTCATCACAAACCGCGAAAGCCAGGAGGATGTCTGCTGCAGTTCGAGGCGTAACTCCTCCCTTCCAATCGGAATCAGGGCAACATCGGAAGCAGCACGCGCGGAATACTGAAGTGCCTGCGGCTCGATAAGGCATTCCGCACCCAGCAACTCGCCCGGCCCAAGCTGGTGGAAGGTAAGCACGGATCCTTCATGCTCACGAAACAGGCGCACATACCCCTTTACAATGGAAAACGCATGGTCTTGTTGCTGACCGGCTTTCCAGATAATGTCTCCTTGATCAACGTGACGAATCGGGGGCGCCATGCGGTTGTCTGCTCGCTATTGAACGATCTTGGAAGGACGCTGTCGTTCCTTTTCAATTTCGGCACGATGGTCTTCGTACCCGCTTCGACCCAGCAGGGCATAGGTCGCGACTTTTCCTGCTTCAACGCCGGGCTGGTCGAGCGGATTCACTTCGTACAATCCGCCGGCGACCAGTGTGGCTGCTTCGAGCAGGTACAACAACTCGCCGATGGTATCCGGTGCGATCTCTTCAAGCACAAACGTCATATTAGGTCGATGGGCGGCAGTGAGCGCACGTTGTGTCGCTTCCGCCTCGGCACGCAGCAACACTCCTACATCCAGTCCCGCGAGGTAATCCACCGACTCGATATCCGAATGGTGTTTGCCGCAATGGACCTTACGACGGAAATTTCTCGGAACCACGAACGTGAAGGTCTTATCGTGCGGACCCTCAACATAGAGCTGTACCTGGCTGTGCTGATCGGTCGCCCCCAGGGCGGCAATCGGAGTGGGTCCGGTGTTCACAACCTCGCCCTGCAGGTTCATCCGTTTGCCCAACGACTCCGCCCAAAGCTGTCGAAACCAGTCTGCAACGCGATACAGGGAATTGGCGTAGGGCATCATGACATGCATCCTCGCGCCGCGTTGCGTATGAGCCAGGTATTGCAGGGCGGCATACGCTGCTGACGGGTTGGTCTCGAACTCACGGTTGAAGACCTTCTCCGACTGCTCGGCGGCTCCAGCGAGCAGATCGCGGATGTTGATACCCAGCAATGCTGCGGGCAGAAGGCCGACCGAGGTCATCACGCTGAAACGTCCTCCGACTCCCGAAGGGATGGAAAAGGCGGTGATCCCTTCGTTGCGCGCGATTTTGCGCAGGTTGCCCTTACTCGGATCGGTAGTGAAAACAAGATGCTCACGCCATTCCTCGGGCAGTGCTTCTTTCAGCGGTGTCATCACTGCGAGGTAGGCAGCCATCGTCTCGGCGGTGCCGCCGGATTTTGTTACGATGTTATAAAGCGTGTCTTCCGGCGGGCAGACTTCCATCACCGCCCCAAGGTATTCCGGGTCCGGGTTGTCCGGCACAAAAAACCTTGGAGCCTTACGTTCTTCGTCCGAGAGGTGGTTCCAGTTCAATGGGAGCAGAGCATCCGCCAATGCAATCGGACCCAGTGCGCTGCCTCCGATACCGATCAATACCAGGTTCTTGAACCTGCCTCGTACCTTTTCCGCATACTCTTCGATGCGCGAGACCATATCCTCATTTTCGTGCAGCGTGTAAAACGGCAACTCACCGGATTTTCGGCGCGCTTCGAGACCCTGCAGCAAGTTCATCACCCGAGGCCAGATCTGTTCAATTTCGCCCGATGATACGCCGTAGCCTTTGCCAATCGCATCAGCCATCATGCGAGTAACATCCAGTTTCAATCGGCTTTCGCTCATGCCGGTCTCCCTTCCGGACGATTCGGTATCGTGTCGCCTTGAATGCAAGCGTGCAGATGTGCCGCCCGATCTTCCCGCAGGGACCGGGCACAGCAAAGATAGAAAGAAAACCGATCCGATCCAACGGATCGGTAGGGAGGAATCACCTGCTCGTGAAAACGTCGCTCAACCCGCCCCGCCTGTTACAAGAAGCGTGTCATGCAGCGACAGCCCGCTTATGTCTGCGGCAGAAGCACTGTTGATCACGATTTCCACGGTCCCGCGGCTCCCCTCGAGCCACACAAATTCTCCTTCTCTGCCTTCCGAGAAGGTCTGCACGCGACGCAAGGAACGATCATTCACATAAACAGATCGCTTCCTCATGTCGGCGGCGGGAAGGTTAGTAACAAGATTCCCGAAGCGATCGATCCACATAACCTCTGCTTTGAGATCACTTCCCGACGCTTCCGGATCGATACAGCAGTCCTCAAGAGTGTCGATCGCCTCAAACTTTTCGGCCAGTGACATCGGGTTCACCGCAAGGTCGGCTGCAAGGGGAGTAAACAGATCACGACCGTGGAAGGTTCGCGAAATCGAGGGATCAGACGATCCCTTCAAGGTTGCGCGGTAGAGATTGGAACTTGTGAATGTACGACGTAACGGGCTTAACAGACCGTTGTCGGGGGCCATGAAGACATTCCGCTCCGACTGCAGCGCAATGATTTCCCGAGAAGTCCCCACCCCGGGGTCTACGACACAAACGACGACCGCACCATCCGGAAGACGGCCGGCGTCATGTTTGAGCAGGAAGGCTGCGGATCGAATATCGCCCGGCGGGACCGTATGACACAGATCGATCGGTCTGACTCCCGGCGCAAGTCGAAGCAGATTCAGGTGCATTTGACCGACATAGTCATCCGCAAGCCCGAAGTCCGTGAGGTAGACTACCATGCCGGAAGGATTGAACGGTCGTCTCAGGCTGAACATGACAGTCGTGTTAAAACTCTACCGTAGGCGCTTCCTGCGCCGCTTCAGGAGCCTCATAAAAGGGCTTCGCTTCGAATCCGAACATGTTGGCGACGAAGTTCGTCGGGAACTGACGTGTCAACACATTGAATTCACGCACGGCATCGTTGTAGCGCTTCCGTGCCACCGCGAGACGGTTTTCCGTACCGGCAAGCTCATCCTGCAATGCACGGAAGTTCTGATCGGATTTCAGCTGGGGATAGTTTTCCACGACAACCAGGAGTCGCGAGAGAGCATTGCTGAGGTCGTTCTCCGCATCGATACGTTCCGAAACGGAACCGGCACCGCCTACCCGTGAACGGGCTTCCGTCACCCCGAGCAGCACCTCCTTTTCCTGATCGGCAAACCCCTTCACCGTATTCACCAGATTGGGAATCAGATCATACCTTCGCTGCAGATTGTTCTCCACTTCCGCCCAGGCATTGTTGACGGTCTCGTCCAGGGCGACGAGTGAATTGTGTGTGCCTACGAAAAAGTTCACGACAGAGATCGCCAGGATCACAAGAATCCCGACCACTACCAGAAGAATGATCGTCCCACGTTTCACGGTGTTTTCCTCCCAACACCCATCGTTGTCCGGCGCTTACACAGCCTATGGTTGTTAAACGAGTATCCTCAGGATGAAAGCCGGAAGCTGTCGTCGTTGTCGACATAGGCAATCAGCTTGTCCAGCTCGTTCAGCAGCTGACGTATTAACTCCCAGGCGCGCATACGATTCAGCGCCTTTTTCTCACGCCTCATCGCCTGTATCTCGAGAAACGGAGCCGGGTCGACATCGGCAATCGCACAACCGCGTTTCAACACCTCCGACTTGGAACTTGGCACCTCCTGCTCCTGCAGGAACAGCAGCGCCTGAAACACCGCCACCCAGGTCGGCACGGTCATTCCAAGCAGATTACGCATTTCGATGGTTTCGTTGCCGCGCTCCAGGGTGGACTGGCGCAGCTGCACCCATTTGCCACGAATCTCTCGCTCCGCCTGCAGACGAAGGTCGTTGCGATCGATCTGAAGGTCCGTGAAGATGTCCTCGCCGGTCAGCGTCTTATGAAAGAGCTGAATATCGAGAAATTCCATCGGGAACACATCCGCCGAGGATTCAATATAATGACGGTTCAGCATCAGCGGCAGGGCAAACCCCTTTTTTCCCAACCGTTTTGCCAGTGTCGCCGCATCGGGCCACCGCTTGTAGTCGGCCTTTTCCACGAGAAGCAACAGGTTGATATCGCTGGTTTTCGAGGAGTACTCACCGCGCGCGGCGGAACCGTACAGATAAACCGCCTGCAGCGCATCGCCCCAGAATTCCTTCCAGCGATCCAATGCCTGCTGAGCGCGCGTTTCAATGGTATCAGACATGCAACTCTCTCCTCGTCAGAATGATCGGCCGGCACCGCCGCCGCCGAATCCACCGCCGCCGAAACCGCCGAACCCGCCTCCAAAGCCCCCGAATCCGCCGCCGAAACCGGAATGGCCGCCGCCCCAGCGCCCGCGGCCTCCGCCCAGCATCGAGCCAAGCATCATTCCGAAGAGCAAAGACCGACCGGTACGGCTGAACATCATGATCACCACGATGACCAGCATGATGATAAAGCTGAACGGATTGACCTCCTCCTCTTCAGCCCGCCGGCTCGTGCGCGGAATCGCTTCGCTGCCGGTGATCTCCACATCCGGCGCAACAATCTGAGTGATGGTCAAGGCCGTGGCAGCGAATGCGTCAAAGGTACGCCGTTCCTGTAACAGGGGAATCGTTACCTGGTCCAGAATACGTCCTGCCTTGGCGTCGGGAATATCCCCTTCCAGTCCGTATCCCGTAGCGAGGTACACCTGACGGCGACCTCCTTTACGGTCGGTTTTATACAGCAGGACAGCCCCGAGATCTTTTCCTTTTTTTCCCACACCCCACGTATGACCCAACTCCGTGGTATACAGCGAAATGTCCTGCCCTTCCGGGATGCTGTCCATCGTCACCAGTGCGAGTTCGACACCGGTCTTCTTCATGATTTCACGGCAGATCGCTTCCAGACGTTGAGATTCCCGTGCGGACAGGATTTGTGCATAGTCGTTCACAAACCCTTTGGGCTCCGGATAGGGTGACGCCTGCAGAGGAACCGTCATGGCGGAGAGAAGCCCCGCAAACAAAAGGAGCACCGTGACAAACGGCGCTCGGGTATATGGAAAAACAGGGCGTATCATCGGCTCAATTCCGGTTTTCTTCCTCTTTGACAGCCACATCCGGGGCTTCATAGGATTCGTCCCGTTCGGGCGGGGACGGATCTCCAGGCTCATGGTCCAGGGCATCCGAGTTCGCGGCGGCTCTTATGCCGAAAGCATCCAGCAGCATGAACAGCAGCAGAAGTACCACACCCACGGACACCGCTGAATCGGCGATGTTGAATACATGCCAGCGTTGCATCAACCAGTTCGGCATGTCCACATCGATAAAATCGATCACGTAGCCTTGACGCAGACGATCGATCGTGTTGCCGATCGCGCCGCCGATGATCAAGCCAAGCACAACCTGTACATGCAGCGGCTCCGATCGTCGCATGCGAAGCAGGATGATGATGAACACCAGGGTAGCGCCAAGCGATACCAGGCCCAGCAGACGGCCGCCCGGGACCTCCACACCGAACGCGAGACCGTCGTTATGGATATAGGTCCAACGCAGAAGATCGCCGATCACGGAAATCGACTGACCCAGGCGCATGGTCGTGTCCACGATCCACTTGGTCCACTGGTCCAGCAGGATTATCACTACCGCTGCAATCCACGGTAACTGGTCGGCCATCCGTCTGGTCAACGGCCCTCTTCCTCCCGCGCCTTCTTCGCTTCCACGGAAAGCGTCGCATGGGGTACCACTTCAAGCCGTGCAAACTCGATCGGCTTGCCGGTATCCATGCAATAGCCGTACGTGCCGTGTTCGATCCGGTCCAGCGCCTGGTACAGGTGCTGCAGGAATTTGTGTTCGCGTGCAGCCAGCATAAAGGCTTTCTCGCGCTCCTGCGCATCCGTTCCCTGATCCGCCATGTGCAGCGAATACGTGGAATTGTTCCCGGAATAGTCCTCCGATGAGTTCATCGAGGATTCTTCCAGGATCCCAAGTTCACGTTTCGTCGCCTCGATCTTGCTCAGGATCAGGTTACGAAAATGCTCGGTGTCTTCCGGACGGAAGCGACGGATATCGTCCTCATACTCCACCAGCGGTTTCGGCCGGTCTTCGGACGTATCGTTCGGATTTTTTGCCATGATCAGTTCCTCCAAAGACCCTTATTCGGTCAAAGGCTTAACATCCAACCAAACTTTTCGATCATTCACATCGACGGTGTCGTTTGCACCGATATTCAATTCGTGTAATTCGATATCGACAGCCAACACTTCACGTGCCAGCAAGTCTTTGTAACGTTCCAGCGAGGCGCGCAATTCACGGTCGCATCCAACGGCAAGCTCGATCCGTTGGGTCACCTCCAGGTCCATTGATTTTCGACGGTTCTGCACCTTGTTCACCAGTTCGCGCGTATACCCCTCGGCGAGCAACTCATCGTTCAGACGCTTGTCAAGAGCGATACGAAGATCGCCCTCCTGGTTCAACTGAAGATACTCCGGAACGATCTCCTCAAGCAAAACCTCATCCGGACCGAAGACC
>WJJA01000279.1 GCA_014729955.1 bacterium | reverse complement strand
GAATATAGATGTCCAGGTAGGCGTTCAGCCCGCCGCTGATGAAGAGAGGCAGAACGAGAATGAAGTACGTAGCTGCCGAGATCAACAGGACCGCAGCCGAGTGAACGAAAGGCTCCGCCCAGTTTCGATGCATACGTGTCCGCACGACAAACGCCGCTGCCAGGAAGAAGAGGACAATCAGCAATCCGTGAATCTTGAACCATGCCGCGAGTGCGATCATCGGTGCCGCCTGCCAGGGGCGCACGGTTTCCCCTTCGGCGTAGCGTATGACCCATACCGCCGCCTGCAGCAGGAAAGGCAGCATGAAAACTTCGGTCAGGCCGGCGACAGCATCGGCCGGGAGATAGCCGCCGGTTGCGACAATGGTCAGAGTGGAGGCGACCAGGCCGGCGAGGTCACCGTGGCGACGACGCAATTCGTTCCCGGCGATCAGTCCCGCCGCGGCATGGAACACGAGGGCCGCAAGGCGTACCGCCCCCATCGTCCATGCACCGAAGATGTTGAAAATGAAATAGTACAGGTAAAAGATGCCTGGAGCGGCATGGTCCCAGGCATCACGGTAGGGCAAACCGCCCTCCTGCATGATGCGGGCGGTAACGGCATACAGCCCTTCGTCGGAATTCAGGGTAGTCAGACCGAAATAAGGCAGGCGAATCAGGAACACGAGTGCAATCGGCACACCCCAGAGAACCCAGCGGGGAATGGTTATGTCAATGGGGCCGGGACGGCTCTTTGCTGTGTTCGGCACAATGGCACCCCTCTACTGGTCCGCGTCCCTGGTGCGCTGCAGGATCCATTCCCCAAGGTTGACTACCATTTCATCGGGGATCTCATGGCCTGCCGGGTAGGAGGTCAGGTTGACCGGGATGCCGTTCTGCTGCAGGGTGTCGGCAAGTTTTCGGGCCCGTTCGAACTGCACGGTAACGTCGTTGTGCCCATGTCCGATGAAACAGGCGACTTTTCCTTCCGCGAGTCGCTCGAAGTAGCGTTCTACCGCATACACCGTCGGGATGTACCCTGCCAGTGAACCCAGCCCGGCAAAGAGGTCCGGTCGTTCCATAGCGCAGACAAACGCCGCCGCTGCACCCTGGCTGAAACCAACGATCAACACTCTGTTGGAATCGACGGGCGCACGTACCTGCGCGTCACGCACGATACCGGTTATCAGCTCGGTCATATATTTGCGCGAGGTTTCGATGGTCGGCGTGTCGCTCTGCATTGCGGCCTCCCTGGGCCAGTATTCAAAGCCGACACCGTCATTTACCGGGTAGGGCGCGCGGGGAAGGGCATAATACACACCGGGCAGGGCGAGACGATCCACAAGGTCCTGCATATCTCTGAAATCTCCACCGCGGCCGTGCAGCAGTACGATCAGCGGATAACGCCGACCGGTTACCTTGGGACCTCGCGGCGCGATCAGTCTGTAGGGAGACAGAGTACGATGATCGACATAAATCGGACCGCCCTCCTGCGCCTGTTCGGTCTTCTCCATTTCAATCAGTGATTCGATTCGTTTGATCACGGCGGAAAACTCTTCGGACGTTTCCTCGGCGGAACGGATATTTTGCAGGTCCGGGTCCTGTATCGGCCATTCCAGATCGCGGTAACCCGCCGTAACGGCATAATCAAACGCTCGCACCGCTGTTTTCACACGTTCCAGTCTCGAAAGGGCACAGGCATAGTTGTACCATGCCGCCTGGTCGCCTGGAGCTGCTTCCAGCCAGCGTGCAAACAACTCTGCAGCCTGTTCATTGTATCCCGCCATCAGGGCCTCTTCCGCCCTTTCACCGAGGGACGTACCTCCAGGCGGGGGAAGATCCATCGGCGATTGTGCGAAACCGACCGTTGCAGCTGCCGGCAGAAGAATGACCATTGCCGCGAATACGAGGAACGTTCGAGCCATGTTGTCTGTCCCGCGTGTGAAGATGGAAGAAACACCGTCCAAACGGCGGTAATGTAAACTTGAAAAGTACGACAATTGTTCGTCCGGATTCTCCCACTCAGGTCAGGAACCCGGGACGGTCGAGCCCTGCAAACCCATGGGAAAAGGGGGAAAAACTACCTGAGGTGAATGCGAAGGGCGACGTGAAAGGCATCCGGAGAGGCAGGTTCCACAGCCGGGAGACCATCATACGTATCAGCGGCAGAGAGCCGGGATGTCGAGTAGTCCCGGACCGGGGGGTGTCGTCGATAGGTCAGCCCCGGACCGGTTTCCACTTCGATCTTGTTGCCTGTCAAGTGCAGATCCAGTTGCGACAGCAGATAGACCGTTCCCGCTCCAATACCCCAATACCAGGCATTGCGATACCACCGATTGTATTGGTCGTACCGATCATCCACGAGGGCGGGATTCTTTTCGCGGTAGTAGAGGGTGCGGTAATGGTTGGACCGATTCAGGGAGTAAACGAATCCAGCCGCGGTCCCCAGTTGTGTGCTTGTCCAGAAAATGCCCCGGACCACGCGGTTTTCCACAAAGAACCCGGTGCCCGGCAGGAACATGTTCAGTACCGCCGGGGAACGCATCACTTTGATCGTTCGCTGCAAGGGGTCTGTGGGCGTCAGATCGACCTGCGTCTCGGAGTCAGGTTCCCGGGTAGTTGTGTCGGCAGCAACCTGTTCCTCGATTCGACGTGCCCGTTCTCTGACCTGAAACTGCAGGCGCACCGACTCAAAAGTCTGGTAAATCAGGGGGGGGACGTAGATCGGATCCAGGCGCAAGTCGGGTTGCATGGCCAGTACTTTTTCGAAATCCGAAGTTGCTGCATCCATATTACCGGTGAGCACATGCACGAACCCCAGGAACAGGAAGGCGGCGAGGCGTTCCTCGTCGGTCGGTTCATCCGGACCATGCAGGAGGCGAAACGCCTCAATTTCCACTTCATTGAAACGCCCGAGGGTAAACAGGCTGTCAAGTTCGGCATGGATTTCGGACGGTTTCAGGGCGGAGCTCTGCGCAAGCCCCGGCGTTGATACAGCGAGCAAAAGCAGCGCACAGAGCACGGCAAACAGCATGAACTTGCGCGGTGCGGAAAAAGTCATGGCAGACGATGGATTTTTGTCACCCCGATGTGTTGATCGCCCAACTGCGACCGCAGGAAATATACACCAGCGCCGACGGGTTTGCCGGAAGCTGTTCCGTCCCAGGTGACTGTCACGGCTCCCCTGCCGGGAGGCAGCGCCCAGCTCGTTACTTCCTGTCCCAGAAGATTGTAGAGCGACAGACGAAGGGGACCATTCAAAAGGCCGCGGTCAACGGTAATCCGTGTCATGCTGTTCGACGGATTGGGAAAGGCCCGCACCTGGACCGCTTCGGGCAAACCGGCCTGCCGTTCAGGAGAAGCGGCATTGTTCCGGCCGTGCAACTCGAATACCATGACCGAATCCATGCGAACCCGACCGCTGATATCACCGATGGACCCCCCTGCCGCAACCAGGTCGTATCCGTCGAACACCAGCGAGAAGAAACTGCGCGGGGAAGGCATGGAATGCTCGAATGTACTCACCACTCCTTCACCGTCCACCAGGTAGCCCAGCGCTTGGTCGCCGTCCGGGCCGACCCCGCCGAGCAGCAACGCCTGCTGGTATCCGTCAGGGCTCATCACGGTGGTTGAAGCCGGCCCCCCGACCGGAGTTTCCATGGAGGGCATTTGCTGCCAAGTGCCGGCATTGAGGCGATACATGTTCGGCATGATGCCGTAATTGAAGCCGCCGATGACGAAGATCTTATTGTCGATGCGGCAGACCGCGGCGTTGGCGGTGCCGACGGGAAGCGGATACGGAGCCTCTTCTACCGTCACGACCAGCCCGCTGTCCTGCGG
>WJJA01000278.1 GCA_014729955.1 bacterium | reverse complement strand
GGATAATAATTATATCATTAGCGGAGCCTAAATATTATAATTTCGCGTATTTGTGTTGCAACAGGTCTTGACTCATGCGGTCGTGTTGCGTACCTTGCAACAAACAAAAGCGGGTGGTTACCCCCGCACCGACCTCGCAACACACGCAGCGGGTCGGCGATGGGCACGGAGGCGCCGAATGGATCGTACACGTGAAGACCAGTTTTTCAAAGTGATTCTGAGTTCCGTCGCGGATGGGGTGTTTACGGTGGACGGCAATCGTCAGATCACCTCGTTCAATCCTGCAGCGGAGCGCATCACCGGCATCACTGCAACGCAGGCCGTGGGAAAGAAATGCTACGAAATTTTTCATTCCGATGCTTGTGAAACAGGGTGCATGCTCGCTCGCACGATGAAGACAGGCGAAGAAGCGATCGACAAGCAGGTGAATATCCTCCATAAATCCGGACGCCGCGTGCCGATCTCCATCTCCACCGCGGTCCTGCGCGATCCGGAAGGCGAAGTCCTCGGCGCTGTCGAAACCTTTCGCGACCTGACCCCGATCGAAGAGCTGCGGAAACAGCTGGAGCTGAGCTACAGCTTCGAAGACATCGTCACCAAAAGCCCGGCGATGCAGAAACTTCTGAACATTCTGCCGGATGCCGCGGAAAGCGATTCCACGGTCCTGATCCAGGGACCGTCCGGCTCGGGAAAAGAGCTGTTCGCGCGCGCCGTGCACAACCTGAGCCGTCGCCATGAAAAACCCCTGGTTGTGATCAATTGCGGCACCCTCCCGCCGCAGCTGGTGGAGTCGGAGCTGTTCGGGTACAAGCAGGGCGCTTTTACCGATGCCAAGAACGACAAGCCCGGCAAGATTGCCATGGCGGAGGGGGGAACGGTCTTTTTCGATGAGGTCGCCGAAATTCCGATGAACCTCCAGGTGAAGCTGCTTCGTCTCCTGCAGGAAAAGGAATATGAGCCGGTGGGCGGGCTGGAACCTCGCATCGCGGACATTCGTGTCGTCGCCGCCACCAACAAGGATCTGAAGGAGCTGGTGGAACAGAGCAGGTTCCGTGAAGACCTCTACTACCGCCTCGCGGTGATTCGGTTCGATCTGCCTCCATTGAAACAGAGACGTGAAGATATCCCCATCCTGATCGATCATTTCATCCGCAAGTTCAACGCGGAAAAGGGCAAGGACATCTTCGGCGTACACCCGAAGGTGATGGAAATCCTGATGAACCACGCTTATGAAGGGAATGTGCGTGAGCTGGAGAACATCATCGAATACGCCTTCGCTGTCTGCCACAGCCGCACGATCGGGCTGGAGCACCTCCCGCTGGAACTGCAGCAGCCGCAGCAGCCGATGACCGCCGGAGACGGGATGGAACCCGGACTGCCTTCCAAGCATCCGGCACGGACCATCCTGGATGAAGAGACACGCATCCGGCAGGTGCTCGCTCGCCATAACGGCAACCGTACCCGTGCCAGCAAGGAGCTGGGCGTGGACCGCACCACCCTGTGGCGCAAGATGAAACGTTACGGCATTTCAGTGTAGTACAGCAGCTCAGGCTTCAAGTGACTTTTCTGCAATTGAGTGTCCCGTCAGGTCACTCGCACGATATACTCCCGCGCGAGACCTGACGGAATGTTGTTGGAGCGTTTTCGGAGCGTCGTGTCGGGTCTTGACCCGTGTATGCGAGGCGTGACCCAATGGAATGTTGAGTCGGGTCCCGGCTTACGTCAGCGGGGTGTGACCCGACACCCAAATAGGATCTTGCACTGCACGAATCGAGCTTCCCGGCACGTGCCGGAACCCGACGCATCATTTTCTCGTCGAAATGAAAACCTGCGGTCTCGTCTTTCATGCGGGGCGGGGGTTGATGGCACATCGCAGAGAGACGGTTTCAGGCGGAAGATGTACAACCCGGCCGTTGAGCCATGCGCTCCCTATCCCCGCACGCTATATTTTGTTTTGCAGGGTGTCGCTTCGCATCCATTCTATTGCCCGGGACCAGGTTGATGAACGAGGAGCGCGAGCATCAGCAGGTGCGTGCATCGCTGGGATCGGCCGGCCGGTTTCTCTACTGGCTGGAGGAGGAAGAGCGCCTCGACGCGAACGCAGAACGTACCGGCATGCTGGCATCGCTGTCCGAAAAGGTTGAGTTCGCCTATTCTCGCACCAAGCCGCATGTAGGTCCCTTGTCCGAGGGGTGCCGCAGTTGCGGGCGCGGCACATGGTCCTGCCTGTTCATCAACCAGCGTTGCAATACCGATTGCTTTTACTGCCCGATGGAGCCGACCGACCGTCACGATCCTCCGCCGACCGCCCTTGGCATTGAGTTTACGTCCGAGAAAGCCTATCGGCAGCTCCTGGAACAGGCCGGCTATACCGGTGTGGGCATCAGCGGCGGGGAACCGTTGCTGGACATGGAGCGCACCCTGCGTTTCGTGGAAACGGCGCGCTCGAAACAGGGCGACCGATGTTACATCTGGCTCTATACCAACGGCATCCTCGCGTCCGAACAGAGGTTTGCCGACCTGTACAGCGCCGGCGTGGATGAGATCCGCTTTGACATCTCCGCGGTACAGTACTCTCTGAAACCTCTCAAGATTGCCCGCAGCCGGCCCTGGCGTATCGCGGTGGAAATCCCGGCGATCCCGGAGGATGAAGAGCGTGTGGCATCGCTGCTGTCGGTGTTGGGGGACATCGGTGTCAACTACCTCCACCTGCACCAGTTGACCGTGAACCGCTGGAACGCCGGCCGTTATGTCGATCGGGAATACACCCTTCTTCATGACCCCGCCAACGCAGTGATGGAATCAGAGTTTTCCGCCCTGCGCCTGTTGGATCTTGCAGCGGAGGAAAACCCCGGCATCGGCGTGCAATACTGTGCCCGTGCGTACAAGATCCGTTTTCAAGGTCGTGGAAGACGACTGCGTCTGCTGCAGCTCGGATGGGGGGACGAACAGCCCGGGATGGTGGATGAACACGGCTATGTGCTGCAGGAGGAAGCGCTTGATCCTGTCGAAGCGGTGCACGACCTGCCGGATGCTCTTCCACTGCTGCCGTCTCCCCAGGCGGGCTGCCTTGTGGGCAAGCAGTCGCATGAGCTGCCGGCAGAACCTGTGAAACGAATGGAACCCGTCATTGTACACCGGCTCGGCCTGCCGGACGAGCGTGCGATTCCGGTGGACGGCCTGGAGCGCTATGCGATCCGCCTTGTACCCGCCTCACCGCGTTCATCCCGGTACGAGCGTAAAGGCCTGCCACCGTTGCGGTAATCGCGCGTCGAATCCCTGCCTCGAACCACTCATCTCCCCTGCTGTAGCCCGAATAGTTCATGAATGGCGAAAACAACCTTTTCTAAAAGCTATATTAACAACAAGATAATGTCACGCTATACGGATTTTCTCTAACACCGAATGTGTCCAGGCCAAACTCATCTATACATTCCCCTTCGGGCGGTCTCAACTGCGTCATCTGCTTCGTTGCGAAGGATTCGCGGTATGGCAATACAGCTTCATCCTTCGCGCCTCACATCTGACACAGTTTGAACTCGTGAAGTATTCGGGGTAGTCGAACAAAAAAGCCCCTCACAAGGAGGGGCTGTTTCAAACGAATCGTGTAGAACCGCTCGTTTACTTCACCAGCAGCAACTTCGCGGTATGGGTCTGTCCCCGGGTCTGCATCACCGCGAAGTACATCCCGGCTGCCCGGCCGTGCGCATTCCACTGGAAGCTGTGGACTCCGGCGCCGTAGGTGTTGTCGGCAAGAGCGGCCACCTCGCGTCCGAGCACATCGAACACCCGCAACGTCACATGGCTCTGCTGCGGCAAGGCGATGTCAAGCGTCGTCGACGGGTTAAAGGGATTCGGGTAAGCGGCGCGAATGGCAAACTCGTCCGGGAGTACGGCCGGTTCCGTGGACTCTTCGACATCGGAGATGTCCAGCCAGTTCATCATGTTGGTCACGAAATCGGCACGCGATGTGGTACCGGCGGCGCCGCTGATCGCTTCAAAATTGCAGGAGAAGTAGACCAGATTGTAATCGCCTGCATAGTAGAGCATGCCGTAACTGTCCGGCGCGTTCAGGTAGTGATAGCCACCGACCGCGCTGCCCTGGGGCGTGATGCCGTCCGGGTCGGTGCTGTTGCCGGAACCGCCTGCACCGGTGAGCACCAGCCGGCTGTCGTCGATGACCGGGCCGCCGGAGCCGTTCACCGCATCCAGCGCCTGGTTGCCGACGGTACCTGCGCTCGCGGCATGCAGATAGTCGCTGTAGAAGGAGGTGCCGGCCTGCTGTTCGTCGATGTTCTCGCCGGAGATGAAGAAGTTGATCCCGTTGTCCATGGCGTTCTGAATCATCGTCACTTCGCCGGTTGTGAGGGGATCGGTCGCCGGGCCGCACTGCCAGATCACCAGGTTGTACTGGTCGATTTCCGTCTGCGTCAGCTCGCCGTCTTCAAACGTGTCCCACATGTGGTAGACACCGCCGAATTCCTCGAGATCGCTCAGGATATACTGCGGGAGCAGCTCGTTCCAGGTGTCGTGCACATAAAGGATATCCGGGGTACCGATGAGCACACGTTCCGTGGTGGCCACCACGTACGAATTCGGCTCGGATTCGATGGTGATGGTCATGTCGGTGAAGATCCCGCCTTCCCAGTCGTCGGGGATTTCCACCTCAAAGGGATCGCTGCTGTTATTGACCGTTTCGCCGGGCGCGATGCTGGTAAACGTCACTTCGTCGTTCACCAGGTTCAGCCCTTCGATGTCAAAACTGAGAGTTGCGGTGGCGAAGAGGGCTTCCATGAACTCGGGAGCATTGGTCACCGTAACCACGATCTGCACCGTCTCGCCGGCATCGCCGCGGTTGTTCGGGATCTCTTCGATCACTTCGATCTCTTCAAAGGTCAGATCCGGCCAGTAGGATTGTGTGATCGCACGATAGGAATTGACCCGTCCCGATCCGATCGGTTGCGATGAACCGATATCTTCGGCGGATTCGAGCACCTTTTCTTCCCACACCGCCGGCCCGGCGTTGGGCCAGCGCGAAGCGACGAGAGCGGCAACACCGGCCGCGATCGGGGAGGCCACGCTTGTGCCGTCCCAGGTCGTATAAGAATCGTCAAACCACGCGGTGTGGCATCCCTGTCCCGGAGCCGCCACATCGACCCAGGTGCCGTAATTGGAGAACGAGGCACGCTGATCCTGGCTTGTCGTCGCCGCCACGCTCATCACGTGGTTGTAGGCGGCAGGGTAATGAAGCTGGGGGCTGTTGTCGTTGCCTGCAGCACCTACCGGCAACACACCGGCATTGAAGGCTGCGTCGATCGCATTCGCCATCGGCGTCCAGGAATTGTTCGAGCCGTACGACATGTTCACGATCAGCTTCAGGTCGTGCAGGTCAGCCATGACCGCTGAATACTGCATCGCCTGCAGGCCGGCCGAGGACTGCACCAGCCCCTGCCCGCTCGGGTCTTCGTAGCCGCAACGCAAGGGGAGAATTTTTGCGCCGTACGCAACCCCGACCGCGCCGTCGCCGTTATCCCCGACCTCGGCCGCCGCAGCGCCCACGCCTGTGCCGTGCCCGCCGAAGTCCATCGGGTTGTTGTCCGGGTTGCTGCCGTCTTCACCCGGCGCGGCGTTGGCGCCGCTGACCCAGTCCCAACCGATGAAATCGTCGACATAGCCGTTGCCGTCATCGTCGACTTCATTTTCATCGCCGAAGGTTCCCGGCAATTCGGGGAACATGGGGTTGAACGGGCTCGGATCGCCGTCGATGTCTTCATCCGGGTTGACCCACACATTCTCCCAAAGGTCCGGATGGTTGAAGTCAAAGCCGGAATCGATCACGCCGATCACAACGTTTTCGCCGTTGAGGTGGTCCCAGGCATCGAAGTTCTGCATCACGCCATGAAACCACTGGCTGGTGATACGGGGATCATCCGGTATGTAGTCCATCGGAATCAGGTAGTCCGGCAGGGCGAACTCAAAACGTCCGGAGGCCAGCAGCTCTTCCGCGATCAACGGAATGTCCGCATCTTCGGGGAAATAGAGGAAGTAATCATTACGGATGAGGTGACGATAGTCTTCATCCTGAATATTCAGCGGGCCTGCGAGGTGACCGTAGTCGTACGCTTCAAAACGGTCGAAGAGACGGTCGATCTCGGGCATTCCCACGGTGAGGTGGCCGGTTTTTGCCACCACGGGGGTCACATCGTCCAGGAATCGTACAACCAGGACACCGTCAATGTAGTCCAGCTCGGTTTGAACGGGTTCGGCGGTCGCCGCCCCGGCACACAGCACCATCGCAATCAGCAGCACCAAATTGCTTCGCATCCGTCGCATCGGAACACTCCATCTTTCACGGTAAAATCGGCTCAATCATCCAGTAAGAATCGAGGCTTAGCCTATTCAAAATAGGCAACGAGGGCGTCGAATCCAACGTAAAATGCTCCCCTCCCTGAATCGACTCCCGAAACCATCTGTCAATTATGCGGTCCAGAACAGCCGGATCACCATGATGAACAACAGCACGGCAAAGATGCGCTTGTACAGACTGGAGCCGGCACGCTTGTTCCACCAGGCGCCCAGTTGAGCGCCCGGCACACCGGTAACCGCCAGGCACAGCGCCGCCACGACATGGATATGCCCGGCAAAGACCGGGGGCAGCTCGGTGATCGGCTCAGACGCAAAATATCCCAAAGCGCCGGCAAGAGATGTGAGCACCACCACAGCGGAGGATGTGCCCGCCAGGTTCTTCACCGGAACATGCGCGATCCATGCCAGCAGAGGAATGAGGAAGATTCCGCCGCCAAGGCCGGTGTATCCCGAAAACAACCCTGTGCCGAGCCCGATCAGCAACCATGCGAATGGATTCAGTTGTT
>WJJA01000277.1 GCA_014729955.1 bacterium | reverse complement strand
TCTCGAGGTTGTGGAAGACGATAGTTTCATCGACACGGTTCAGAAATTCCGGGCGGAACATGTTTTCCGCTTCCTTCAGCATCTTTTCCTTCATCTGCTTGTAGGAACCGCGGATGGAGTCTGCGTCACCGAAGCCGATATTGCTCTTCTTCGCTTCCCGGCTGCCCAGGTTGGACGTCATGATGATGATGGTGTTGCGGAAGTCCACCTTGCGACCGGAACCGTCGGTGAGGTCGCCTGTATCCAGCACCTGCAGCATCATGTTAAACACATCCGGGTGCGCCTTCTCGACCTCGTCCAAGAGCACCACCGAATACGGCTTACGGCGTACCTTTTCGGACAGCTGCCCGCCTTCGTCATAGCCGACATAGCCCGGAGGGGCGCCGATCAGGCGCGAAACGTTAAACTTCTCCATGTATTCGGACATATCGACACGGATCAGTGCGTTCTTGTCTTCGAACATGTACTCCGCGATCACCTTGGCCAGCTCGGTTTTGCCGACACCAGTCGGGCCGAGGAAGATGAAGCTGCCGATCGGACGATGCGGGCTCTTCAACCCGGTACGGCTCCGTCGAATCGACTTCACCAGCTCCTGGATCGCCTCGTCCTGGCCGATGATGTGCTCCTTCAGCACCTCTTTCATACGAAGCAGACGCTCGTTTTCCGAGACCGCGACACGCTGCACGGGAATGCCGGTCATCATGCTGACCACTTCTGCGACGTCATCCGGTGTGACCTTGATCGGCGCCGAGTGTTCGTTTGATTCCCACTCGTTGCGCGCTTTCTCAAGGGCACGTTCCTTCTGGCGCTTCTTGTCACGCAGTTCGGCCGCCTTTTCATACTCCTGCTGCTTGACAAGGCGGTCCTTTTCCTTCTGCAGCTCCTCGACCTCTTTTTCCAACTCCATGATGCTGTCCGGCACCACGAGGTTGTTCAGGCGAAGACGGCTGCCGGTTTCGTCGAGAACGTCGATCGCCTTGTCCGGCAGGAAACGGTCGGAGATGTACCGCTCCGCGAGAATCACCGACTGACGAATCGCTTCCTTGTCAAATTCGACACCGTGATGCTCTTCATACCGTGACTTCAAGCCATCGAGAATCAGCATCGTCTCGTCCACGCTCGGCGGATCGACCATCAGCTTCTGGAAACGGCGTTCGAGGGCGCCGTCCTTCTCGATGTTCTCACGATACTCGTTGAGCGTGGTGGCGCCGATGCACTGCAATTCGCCCCGTGCGAGAGCAGGTTTGAACATGTTGGACGCGTCCAGGCTGCCCGAGGCGGAGCCGGCACCCACGATGGTATGCAACTCGTCAATAAAGACGATGATGTTCGGGTTTTTCTCCAACTCGTTCAACACAGCCTTGACCCGTTCCTCGAACTGGCCGCGGTATTTGGTACCGGCAACCATCGCTCCGAGGTCGAGCGCGACCACGCGCTTGTTGAACAACGCCGGGCTCACACGCTGCTGGATGATACGCATCGCAAGACCTTCTACGATCGCGGTCTTGCCCACGCCCGGCTCGCCGATCAGGACCGGATTGTTCTTCTTGCGGCGTGCCAGGATTTGCGCCACGCGCTCGATTTCCTTGACACGGCCGATGATCGGGTCAAGCTTGTCGTCCCGAGCGAGCTTGGTCAGATCACGGCCGAAATGGTCCAGGACCGGGGTCTTTGACTTCGAACCGCCCTTGGGAAGCGGCGTTACGCCCTGCTCCCGCGGTTCGGCATCTTCGCTGCTCATATTGTCAAGCTCCGCTTTGACCGAATCGTAGGTCACGTTATAGCTCGCCAGGACCTGCGCGGCGAGCCCCTCTTCGTCCTTGACCAGGGCCAGCAGGAGGTGTTCGGTGCCGATGTTTTCCGCCGAGAAGTTCTTCCCCTCGATATAGGAAACCTTCAACACCTTCTCAGCGCGCTTGGTGAAGGGGATATTTCCCATCTTCATGGTGGTCGCGGGAGACTCTATCGCCTCTTCGATGGTTTCACGCACTTCATCCAGGTCCACTCCAAGACTCTGCAGCACCTGCACAGCCGTGCCCTCTCCCAGGTGGATCAAGCCGAGCAGAAGGTGCTCGGTGCCGATGGAGTCATGTCCCAGACGCAGCGCCTCTTCCCGCGCGTATTGAATCGCCTGCTGTACCCGGAATGAGAATTTGTTCGTCATGCAAAGCGTCCTTATGTCAGGGCAGCCGTTACCTGATGGTACCAATATAGGGTCGGCTGTTGAATGTCAAAGCGACCGGGCGCACTGCAACCAATTACGGGAGCCACGGTCCTTCCTGCCACCTCATATTTGAAGGTACTATGACCAATACCTTAATAATGATATCGGTTCATAATTCTCAACGTTTGATCGGAATCCTGTATACGATTTGTCTATGCCGCCGGTTCCTGCCGATGCTATTCCTCAATGCGGCCGTCCACCAGGTTCACCACGCGGTCTGCACGAGCCGCCCAGGCCTCGTTGTGGGTGACCACAACCACTGCCGCATTGCGTTCCCTGGAGAAACGCACCAGGTCATCCTCGAGTTTCCGTCCCGTTTCCCGGTCAAGATTGCCGGACGGTTCATCCGCCAGGATCAGGGTCGGACGGTTCATCAGCGCACGCGCAACGGCGACCCGTTGCTGCTCTCCGCCCGAAAGCTCCGGCGGCTTGTTGTCAAGACGGTCCTGCAACCCCAGAGAAGAGAGCAACTCCTGTGCCGGAGCTTCCGCCTCCTTCCTCGTTGCACCGAGAATCAGCGCCGGCATCATTACGTTTTCCAACGCCGTAAAGCCGGGAAGCAGGTGGTGAAACTGGAACACAAAACCGACCTTCGTTCGTCGCAGGGTGCTGCGCTGTTTCAGATTCAACCGCGCGGTGTCCACCGATCCGATCAGCAC
>WJJA01000276.1 GCA_014729955.1 bacterium | reverse complement strand
GTGTCCGGCGTGTAGGTCAAGCCGCCGACCGCGTAGTCGCGACGCTCCGCCCACACCCCGAGCACACCTTCGTCAAAGCCGAGCTGCGGACCCAGGTGCAGGTTGCCCTTGAGATGGTCGGTGAGCACACCGAATTCGACGCCGAGTGCGCCGGAGGATTCATACTCGGCGTGGTAGTAGCGGGAAAAGGTGTACTCGGTGTCGAGCCGTCGCACGATATCCGATTGAAAATAGAGACGCCCGAGCAGCTGCATGCCGCGCCGCTCCATTTCGATGTCAACACCGTTCGGATGGGCGCCGACAAACCCGCCGGGGATGCCGTACTCGCTGTCGTACCACGTGCCCCCGATCCCGACCACACCCCACGCATCGGGATAGGACAACCCGCCGGCAAGGTTCGTGGTCGCGATTCCGGTGTTCACCAACGTGCCGTCGGGGGTTTGCACGTCACCCGCATGACGCATGGAACCGTCCAGCTTCATCGATGCCGGACCGAGCGGCGCGGACAGGGAAAGCCCGCCGGACGCGCCTTCGTTTACACTCTGTCCCTGCACGGTTGCCTGTCCTGCGACACGATGCAGCGCGCCGGTTTCGATCACACCGCGGTCCACGTTCACCACACCACCGAGCACTCCGGAGCCGTGCAGGAACACCTCCGGGCCTCGAATCAGCTCGATGCGTTGGGCGGTCATCGGTTCGATCGCCACCGCGTGGTCTGAACTTGTCGCGGAGAGGTCACCGGTGCGGTTGCCGTCCTCGAGCATCAGCAGGCGGTCGCCCGACAATCCCCGCAGCACCGGCCGTGCGGGCGCGGGGCCCATGCTGCGTAATGCGACCCCCGGTTGCTCTTCCATCGTCTCGGCGATGGTCGTGCTCAATTCACGCTGCAACTCGTCGCCGCCCATCGCGATGACCGGATTGTGTACGACCGAACCGTCGTCGTCCTTCTCCTCCTCGAACAACAGCTCGACTTCTTCCAGTTCGAGACGTGACGGGGAAAGAAAGATCAGGAAGGCCAGGGTGTCACCCGCAGCGACAGAAATCCGTGTGGACCAGGGGAGATACCCGACACGATTCACACGAAGCGTGTAATCGCCCGGCGGGATGCGGTAAAGATGAAAGCTGCCGTCGGCGTGGGAACTGACACCATGCCGGATTTGCTCCAGCCATACGGACGACCAGCCCAGTCCTTCTCCCGTGCGTGCGTCCTCGATTCGACCTACCACGGCAGCGGACGAGGTGTGGGATGCCGCCCGCGCGATCTCTGTGAGGCTCGAGGTCAGGGAAGCAATCGCCAGAAGCACGGCAATCCGTAGAAGCATTCGCTCGTTCATGACGCCTTCAAGGTACAAGTGAACCGTCAGGCCGGCACGTGCCGTTGGCAGGCCGGACCTGACGGAACACTGCCTGGATATCCTGTTACACACACGTTACTCGAGTACATGCACCTCGATCTCGGGTGAATCGTAGTGCGAGTGGCCGTCGTGCATGATGTGAACCGTGAACGTGGTCTCGCCGCTTCCGACAGATTGGAAGTCCAGCACCCAGAGGCTGCTGTTGCCGGGCACCTCGGAGCCGACACGTGCGGTGACCACGGACTCGTCGGCAACATTTACTTCAAGGTAATGGTCGTCCTCCGGCTGGAACTCGACACCATTCGCATCAAAGAACCAGGCAGTGAGGTTGCCTGAACCGGCTCCAGGCTCCACTTCGACCACTCCATTGACGGTGTTGTTCGCATTGGCACGAGCGATTTCGGTGTCACCCTGACGCAGGATCATACCCACCGGCGGGCCGTGTGTACCGTGCGCTTCGTGGACATGCACAGGGATCGCCGCCGCCTGGTAATCAACATGGCCTTCATGCTCGACCTTGACCACCAACTCGGTTTCCCCGTGCTCCACGCCTGTCATGGTGAAGCTCCAGTTTTGCGTGTCGATGTCGGTTTCCAGCATCAGCTCGTTCGTGGTGATCAGCAGGGTATGGTGTTCAGCGTCGTGCTCGTCCGGACGGTACCACTCGCCTTCGTCGTTCAGGAACCAGACCGCGATTTCGTGGCTTGTCGCGCCCTCATCGATTTCGATCTCATCGCCGAGATAGGTGCCGTTTTCGTTCACGGTCTCGGCATAGACCATCGCAAGGGTATCGTCATGGGCAATCAGCATCGTGCCCACGGCGTGAAGATGCTCTGAATGGTCGTCGTCACCGGCCGGATTGTCGTCATCATCACAGCCGGTCACCGCCCACAGCGCGGCGGTCAGAAGAAGCAACAGCAGGGTAAAACGGGATATTGTCATGGTACAACTCACTTTCAGTTTGCGAAAATAGAACAAATGCAGTCTCCGGCAACCGCAATCGTATTGTCATATCCGGATACACACAGCAACATCGTGCCGGCATGAGACAACTCTCATCCTTATGACGGCTGAGAACGGGTAGTCATGATGCGATTGCCCTGGTCAAACAGTATGAATCGGGTAACGGCTTGCGGGTTACTGCGGCGGGTCACGTGCAGCACTGCTGTGCGGCGTATGAGACCGGGGCTCGTTCGTGATGGATCTGAAAAGCGGAATGTCTGATGTGAGCGCATCGATTGCCGTGGGGGGCAACGTGGAGTGAGACAGGGAGAACAACAGGACCGGGCAGGGGTCATGTTCGCCCGGTTGGTCGCAGCAGGTCCACAGGCTGACAGCAGGGTCGCCGGGCAAAGTGACATCGACCGAGTGGTTGTGATACAGGTCCAGTGTCCCGGTCATCAGGACATACACGACCAGCAGCACGAACGCCAATCGTCTCGGTATTCGGTTCAGCATGCACCCACTCAGTTTGGAACGGCTAATCCTTCAAAGCTACCGCTTATTATCTTCAATGCGCAAATGCCCGGCGCAATCCATGCCGGAAGAGCAGAGTCTTGCGTTCGATCCGCATGCCTGTTATGATGCAGAATACTGCGAGCCTCCGAGTTCTTACGCCGACCGAAAATGACCAAAGATTCCCGTCAACACGGTTGCAAGAAAAAACCGAAATATCTACTTTATGATCAACAATTCAGAATCCGCCCGGGAAATGTGAATAGTGGTTAAACCGTCCTACGAAGAGTTGGAACAACGTGTGCGTGAGTTGGAGGAGCAGCTCGCATCCCAACCATTTCCCTCCGTAAAAAACGGTCGATCCCTAGATTACGAAGCTGCACCAACTGGAACAGCGAATCCCACCGCGCCGCAACACGACGCCGTCCACGACCCACACCTGGAACTGCAGCGCAGTCGTAAGGATCTCGCCTCGATCCTGGACAATCTTCCCTTCCTCGCCTGGTTGAAAGACACGGAAGGCCGCTTTATCGCGGTCAATGAACCGTTTGCCGTCGCCTGCGGTCACCAATCCCCGGACGAGGTGATCGGCAAAACCGACCTGGATGTCTGGCCGCGCGAGCTGGCGGAAGCATATCGTGCCGACGACCGTGAGGTAATGGAAAGCGGCGAAAAAAAGAATGTAGAGGAG
>WJJA01000275.1 GCA_014729955.1 bacterium | reverse complement strand
GTTTCGCAGCCGATCCGGTCGAAGTGCGCCGGGGCATGCGGGTGCTCGTTCTGCACATCGGAATGGCAGTGGGTGCAGGAGACCTCTTCGTTCAGTGGATCGCCGTGCAGGTCGTTGGTCCAGCATGCCGGCTTCGTGCGACCCATGGCAATCTTGTGGTCGGACGAAGGATGGCAGCTCGTGCAGGAAAGGCTGTTCGCATGCACATCATGCTGCGACCAGTCGAAGCCGCGCTTGTTCATGTAGCCGCCGCCGGCGTACAGGTGACAGCGTTCGCAGGATGACGTCGGCACTTCGCCCGTGATCGATGCACTGGTCACCGCCAGGTCATCGCCTTCCGGGAACTGAATACGCCACCCTGTCGGGCTGTTTGCATCAGAGACAGGTTGACGTGCGCCCGCTTTTACCAATTCGGTACCGTTCACCTGGTAGGTTTCCGCGTGACACAGCAGGCAGTCCACGTGTTCCCATGCATCATCCGGAATGTTCTCGGTCTTGAAGGTAGCGTCGGAGGCGTGGCAACGCGCGCAACCACCGGGCTGACCGTCTTCGAAGCCGGGGTTATCACGCTGGGTGCGACCGATCCAGTTGATGTGGGTGATCGTACCCGGCAGGCCGCAATAGCGGTTCGACTTGCCGTACACGCCGGTGACGGGATTCCCGTCTTCATCGATAATCCCGAAGCCTTCGGTCACTTCGACCTTGAAGGCGCCGTGGGCGGATTCGAGAAACTCACGCGCGACGGTTTCGGTATCGAACATCATGCCGCTGTGGCACATGGCACAGCTGACAGCACCTTCATAGCTCGTCATCTCCGGGTGGGCAAAGACGCCGCCGGTTCCGAGGAGGAGGACGAGAAGCACAAGTGAAACTCTGCACAAACGATGCATCATTCTCTCCTGTTGTACACTGTTGCAACATGCAACACACGCATTCTTTCTGTTGTTTCAATTGCAAAAATAGGAGACGAAACGCCCCCGTTGCAAGTGCAACAGGGGCGCTAATCAAGCATTGGTGCAAGTTTGACTCCCCTAACTAAGGGAGAGTTGCACCAGGGAGGGTGTTTGTTGCGCATCGTTGCAACAGCAACACTGCTTCAACCCTGCGGTACTGCTTCGCTTGTGCCGTGTGCGTGTGTGCTGCAAACAGGATCGAAAAATCCAAAAAGGGGAATGTCACGGGAATGTCAACGGCTCTCGAGGTTCAGGCGATGGGAAAGGGGAAAAGCAGACCCTCGGCATAAGACCCGAGAGTAAGGCCGACGCGAGCTGAGCCGGCCTGCTCGGTCCGGGGCTTGTCCTGCGTTCTATCCATACAAATCCTTCGAGGCGAAAACGGTCGTTGATTGCCAAGCAAAACCGGTGCAACGATCCACCGGGCACCTACCTGCATCCTGCAGCATGCGGCAACGCCCTCGAACAACAGACAGGTTCGAAGGCGTTGTCCAGGCCCGGCTCCGGCTCGACGGGTTACGGGCTGGGAACGCTGTCAAACTCCGGGTCGACAAAGCGTTTCAAACAGGCATCCAGCGCCTGCCGTTCATCCAGGTAGCCCAGCCGCATGTAGACACAGTTGATGAAGTGCGTCATCAGCTCTTCACGGACGCCGTTGTCACGCGCTTCCTTCTTAATCTCTTCCGTTGTCATGGGGTTCTGCCCTCCCACTCGCTCAGCTGGTATGCTGTCATGGTCGTTGTACGTGTCAATACATCCCGCAACGTACTGTTTCGTTGTGGTTCACAATCCTTGCGCTCTCAAGATCCAGGAGCTGCCTCAACGCGGTCCTGTCAAGACACAGGAAAACCTCGCATGAAACGAGATGGATTCGCAACGACCGAAGAATTGTTTACGGCGATTGTTCTTCCACGTAAGCTCGCAACGCTTCCCAGAACTCTTCCGCCCGCTTGGACACCCTTCGGCCGCCGTCCTTCGCGATATCTGTCAGGTAGTTGGTCATTTCTCTGTCGAGCTTCGGCAGTTCCGGCATGCCCTCCATGCCGGTGGCTGCGGTTTCACCGGCTTTCGCGGTGAAGGACGCAAGCCAGTCGTAGGGCGCGGTCTGTTCAACCGCGTTACGAAAGTCTTCCTGCTTTTCGATCGCGGCATTGAGCTTGCGCGGGAAGCCGAGACTGTCGAAAAAGTCTTTCAGCTCGGGCGCGAGCCTGGGCAGACGTACGGTCGGCGGTTGCCAGGGGTCCAGGCCGATGCCGTCGCGGACGCCGACGGCCGATTTCCACGCAAGCCGGCTCACCTTGCCCTTGTACATGTAATCTCCGACCGGCTCCGCCAGGGGTGTAAACGCGATCAGCAGTAGCAGGGCGAGAATCACCGCGGCGATCTTGGTCGCGCCGAACAGGCCCCCGAGCACGCGTTGCAAAGCCCCAAGACCGACCGCTTTGGCCATCTTGGTCAGCAGAATCGCGATCAGATGCACCAGCCCGGCGGCCAGCAGGAACAGCACCACCGTCGCGAGCACACCGGCGAGCCAGGGCGGAAGGCTCGGCCACTGTTCCAGCAGCATACGCCCGCCGACCGGCGAAAGAAACCGCGCGGCAAAATAGCCCGCCGCCAATGCTGCCAGTTCCGCCAACTCAACAAAAAATCCGCGGAACAGGCCGCGGATAAAAAAGCCGACCAGTGCGGCCGTCAGTATCCAGTCCAGTACGGTCAAGAGCCCCTCAGCACTCGCATCACCAGTTCTTTGACTTTATCGCCTTCCACTTGGCTGCCGTATTTCTGCATCACGGGCCCCATCACCTTGCCGATGTCGCCGGGACCGGCGGCGCCGACTTCCGTGATGGTGCTCTGCACGACCGCCTCGAGTTGTTCGTCGCTGAGACGTTCCGGCAGCAACTGGTCGCAGACTTCGATTTCGAGCTCCGCCTGTCGTGCCATGTCGTCTCGACCGGCGTCGGCATACTGCTCTCGTGCACCGTCCATCTTCTTACGATGGGAGGCGACGACTTTGAATGCATCGTCTTCCGGCAACGGGCCGGAGTGACGAGTGCGTTCATTGGTCAGGACGGACTTGATCGAGCGCAAGGCCGTTAAACGAGGCTTATCGCCGCTCTTCATCGCGTCCTTCAGCAGCTCACTGACCTGTTGTTCAAGATCCATGTTCCGGACCTCATGTTTCGCAACCGCCCGCGTCGCTGACTACCGCCTGTGGTTCAACGCGGCCTGCAGCTTGCGCATCTTGCGACGGGCGATATTGGATTTCCGTTTCCGCGCCTCGGAAGGCTTCTCATAACGCTGATGCTTGCGGATTTCCGCCATCAGGCCGGCCTTCTCGCAGGACTTCGTAAAACGCTTGAATGCTTTTTCGAACGGTTCGCCGTCACGCACCTTGATGTAAGGCAATTGAACTCACCTCCTTCCAAAGGCTGCCTCACCTGTTTGTACAGACTTGGAAGGTACGTTGTTCCCATTACCCGAATCAAGGTCGCACGATTGCACGCCTCTCGGATGATCAGCCCGGAGGCCACTTCATCGGACGGCCGCCGAGCAGATGCAGATGCGCATGGTAGACTTCCTGCCCGCCGTAGCGGTTGCAGTTGAACACCAGGCGGTAGCCGTCTTCGGAAATCCCCTTCTCTTTGGCAATCTGCTGTGCCGTGAGAAAGATCTCGCCGATCAGTTCCTTGTTTTCTTCCGTGAAGTCGTTCACCGTGGCGATTTCCGCTTTCGGAATGATCAGGATATGGATCGGCGCCTGGGGGTTGATGTCTTCGAATGCATAGACCTTCTCATTTTCGAAGACCTTTTTCGAAGGGATTTCGCCGCGGATAATTTTGGCGAAAATGTTGTCGGGATCGTATGTCGACATGGGCCTCCTCCCGTTGATACAAGCGTAACGTAACGGTTTCCCGAACGGGGGGCAAGGGCTTTGGCAACCTGCTGAAAAACTCCGGAACACTTGATCTACGGCGCGTTTCGGATGTATCGTATACGGGACTGGATTCAAGAAGAACGCAATGAAGCGAGGATGATTCTCGATTGTCCAAGGTCTTGCAAAACCGTCGACGGGAGACCCTGGCCGCCCTGTTGCGTGTCGGAGAGCTGGAGTCGATCAGCCCTGTGCTGGAGTCGGTGAAACGCATTGCCGACGATCCCAATGCCGACGCCGATCAGCTGGCCGAAGCGATCCGTGTGGACCAGGGACTGGCCGCACGAGTGATCAAACTCGCCAACAGCGCCTATTATACGGTGGGACGCAATAAGATCCACGAACTGCGCCAGGCGGTGGTGCAGCTGGGATTCAACTCCGTCAAACAGCTGACCATGACCGCGCAGGTGCTGGATTTCATGGAAGACGAAGGCCACGAGGAGTGGCTTCCGATCGACCGTTTCTGGGCTCATTCCCTCGCCTGCGGGTTGGCGCTGGCGCCGTTGGCGAGACGTCTCGGCCTGCCCCCCGAAAAAGACTACTTCGTCATCGGTTTTTTGCATGACATCGCCAAGCCGGTCCTCTGCAAATACCTGCCGTCCAAGTGGATCAAGGTGGTCGAATCGCACCGGCGCAACCGGGATGCGATCCGTATGGAGGTCGAAGTCTTCGGCATCAATCACGCCGAAATCGGCGCATGGTTGCTGCGCATGTGGCGGTTCCCGCAGGAAGTGTTCATGGCGGTCGGTGCTCACCACCATGAAGGCAAAGGCGGGGGCGACCTCGGGCTCGCGCTGGTGCAGGCCAACCTGCTCGCATCGGTAATTATGGATACGTTTCCGTTCGGGTCGCGCAATCGTCGGCGTGTATCCACCCAGCTCGCACGGCACGGTTTCACCCTGCAGCAGATCAATGACCTGATCGATTCCATTCGAGAGGAGGTGCTGGTCACCTCCGAAGAGCTGGAGCTGCCGCTGCCGGATGAGATCGTTGAGGAAGCCAACAAGGCGGCAAAAGAGCGGGATTCACTGGAAGAATAGGCTCGCTGTCTTACCGCATGCCGTGTACCCGACCGCCATCCCACCGCGGACGTTCTTCCACACGCACTGCATCCCGACGTAACAAACCGATATTACCCGGAAGTGTCACCCCGAACAGGAATCGCGGGTCATTGTCTTCGAAACGCCAGGCTCCACCGATCCGGATCTGAATGTCGGCGTTATAAAGCCAGCGTGTTTCGATACTCAGCATCGCGCCGGCCGCATGGAGGGATCGTTCGCCGACGGTCTCGCGACTGTCCGGGGCGGCGTCGAACGCCGTGTCATAGAACAGGGATCCATCCAGGCGCGGCACATGCAGCCACCCCATGCCGAGCGCCCAATCGGTGTAGGCGATGGGGAAATGGATGTTTGCCGACGAAAGCCCGACCAGTTCCGGATCGATCCTGTCCCGCACCTCGTCATCGTCGTACCCGCGCGGTGTGACCGCGACTCGACTGAAGGAAAAGTCGCCGTCCTGCTGTTGCCCGTTCAGACGTAACGATCCGACCCAACCGTTCACAAACAGCGGCAGGTTGCCCTGCAGTTCAATTTCGCTCACCTTCCCGGTCAGTTCGCCCAGCTCCGGGATACGTTGTTCCGTGTGCATACCGACGAGCAGCATACGGCGCGGGACCGGATCACGTGCGGCCTGCTGCCACCACATCGCGGTCAAGCCCCCGCGGGCGCCCTGGTAGCGCTCGTTTTGCAGGTATCCCGGCAGAGTGCGCTGACGGTAGCGGTGACGCGTCAGCCAACCGGCGTAGGGGTAGAAACGGCCGTTCCAGGCACCGCGGTCACGGTACAGTGTCTGACTCAAGGTCACCCCGCCCTCGTAGCGGCGGCGGATGCGCTCTTCTGCGCGCTTGTTGATAATGGTGCCCTCTTCGTCGTACACCGGGAAGAAACGGTAAGTCTCGGCGGGGTAGCTGTGGGCGAACAGGCGCACATTCACCGGCAGCGCTCGATACGCCAGGCTCGCCTCCACATCCGCACGGCCGGTTTCGAAACCTGCCAGCCCGACCACGCGCCATTCCGTCAACCCGAGTGGATCACGGCCGTACACAAACGCCCCGCCGGCATACTCGTCTACCCCTGCGACATACGGCAACCAGAAGCGCGGGGCGATATACTTCCAGGAACGGTAGGGTTTCCAGTCATAGCGGTCGGTGATCTCTTCGTCCGGCGGCGGTGGCGGCTGCCATGCGTCGATCTGCACGCCGACCTTTTCATCGGTCTGCCGTTCGGGCGGAAGCAGGGCCAGGCTGTGACCGTCGTGGGTGTAATGGACATAGGCGACGGTTTTGCCGTCCGGCGCGACCGCCGGCTCGTAGGCGCCCGACAGCACACGTGTGCGGCGACGAGCCTGCCGTGCATCCAGATCCACCTGGAACAGGTCGAACACGCCCCCCGGGTCGGCCGAAACCCACAAGGTGCCGTCCGGAGAAAACGACGGATCCCAGGTATTCGCGGCCCCTTCGATGAGGACCAGATCGTGCGTATCATGTTCCAGATCGAGCAGGTGGATGC